>CAOKHI010000001.1 GCA_948468275.1 uncultured Clostridium sp.
TTATGACTTTTTATACTTACTCCTTCAATGGTTTTGAACTAACGAAAAAATTCAACAATAAAAAGTTAAAATTAATTATATATGTCAGTAATAAATAAGATAAATTGTAAGATAAAAAAATATTATTTGATATCAAATTTATTGACATAAAGCATATTTCATGCAATAATGTATACATATTTTAATAAAGAAAAGGTATAGTTATGGAAATAGAAAAAATAAAACAAGTAATAGAGGCAATATTATTTGCAGCAGGAAGAGAAGTTAAGATAAATGAGATTGTTTCAGCACTTGAAATAAATGCAGAAGATGTAATAAGTATAATAGAAAATATGAAGCAGGAATTTGAAGATAGTTCAAGAGGGATAGAAATAATAATGGTAAATGATGCATATCAAATGTGTACTAAAAAAGAATGCTATGAATATGTATATCCTATATTAGATAAAAGAAGTAAACCCAATCTTTCACCAGCAGCACTAGAATCACTTGCAATAATAGCATATAATCCAGGAGTAACAAGAGCAGAAATAGAAGCAATAAGAGGAGTATCGTCAGATGCTACAGTATATAAACTATTAGAATACAATTTAGTTGAAGAAGCAGGAAAATTAGAGGCACCTGGACGACCGACTACATATAAAGTTACAAATAATTTTTTAAAAATGTTTGGTTTTGGAAGTTTAGAGGAATTACCAGAACTTCCAAGATATAAGATGGATGAAAATCAGCAAATAGTTATAGATGAAATAATAGAAGAAAATAAGGAGGATGAATAAAATGAGATTATCACAATCAGGAATAGGAACAATGAGAATAAATAATTTGGACAAAATGTATCCAGCACAAGATATATTATTACAATCAGGTCAACTAGTACAATATGGAACAGGAATTTATGCATATGGAAATATACCATTATTATTAAAAAGAAAGATAGAACAGGTAATACAAGAAGTATTAAACAAATATGGTTGTATAGAAGTATGTCTTCCAACATTACAACCAGATACAATATGGAAAAATTCAGGAAGATGGGATAAATATGTAGAAGATGGAACAATGTTAACAGTAGAATCAGATAAAGGAAACTTTTGTTTAGCACCAACTGCAGAGGAAGCTATTGTAGAATTTGTAAAAGAAAAATTAAAATCATATAAACACTTACCAGCAACACTATATCAAATTGGTGAAAAATATAGAAATGAAATACGAACAAGAGGATATTTATTAAGAGGAAAATCCTTTACAATGATGGATGCTTATAGCTTTAACACAGATGAGAAAGATTTAGAAAGATCATATGATAATGTAAGAAATGCATATATGGAGATATTTGATATATTAGGGTTAGAGGTAATACCAGTTGTTGCAGATAATGGTGCAATGGGTGGAAAGAAAAGTGAAGAATTTATGGTAATATCTCCTATTGGTGAAGATACAATTTTATATGATGAAGAAACAGGAATTGGGTTAAATACAGAAATATTAGAAAGGGAAGATTATAAAGAATATTTAGAAAAAGAATATGGTATTTCTGATATTTCTAAACTACAAGAAAGAAGAACAATAGAATTAGGACATATATTCCAATTAGGAACAAGATATTCTCAAATAATGAATACAACATATATAAATAAGGAAGGAAAAGAAATGCCTTATTATATGGGATGCTATGGAATAGGTGTTAGTAGAATGGTTGCTACAATATATGAACAATCTATTTTAAAAGATAAGCAAAATAATGTAACAGGAATAGTTTTGCCTAAAAACATTGCACCTTATAAGTTACAGATAATACCAAAAGTAGAGAATGAAGAAAAGTTACAAGAAGCTATTAATCTTTATAATACATTAATGAAAAAAGGAATAAATGTAATTTTAGATGATAGACAAAATGTAACAATGGGAGCTAAAATAAAAGATTGTAAAGTATTAGGAACACCATATATGGTGGTTTTAGGTGATAAAGTAGAAACAGGTAAACTTGAGTTTGAAAATGTAATTACATGTGAAAAACAGATAATTGAAATAGATGAAATAATTGAAAAAATTATGTAAATATGGTAAAATGTAAATAAGATATGTAACTTGTAATTCAAAGAAGAAAAATTCTTCTTGAGCACAAAGAAAGGGAGACAAAAATGATAGTAGCAAGTGGTATTGTAACATTAATATTATGTATTCTAATTGGTATTGGTGTGGCTGTTATATATATAAACATAGCCTATTGTTGTGACTTGAATACAGAATATGATCTTGAAACTGAGATTTCGCTTGCAGAATTGCCAGAGGATTATTGGATGATAATTCCAGCCAGAAAAATCTTAAAAAATTAGAACAACAATAGTTGTTCGTTACTACTAGAAAACTAAATAACTTACTAATTAAAATGGCGAGCAATGCTTGCCATTTTAATTTATACAGTTTAGCTGAAATTATCTTATAAACATATTGAAAAAATTATGTAAACGTGATAAAATATAAATACATTTATGTAACTGTAAATTTTAAAAGTTATACTTTTAAAAGGGGCTTAGGGAAAGAAAGGGGAAAAAATGTCACTAATAATTTACATTACACTTTTTTGCATCTTTATTTCAATAGTACTTATAAACATGTCATATTACATAACTATAAAAAAAGAATTAATGGGATGTGAAGACATGGAAAAAGCACTTTTATTTGCAAATTTGCCAGAAGATTGTTGGATATTAGTAGTGGCAGAGTATGTATCAGAATTAAGAGAACGGCGTAGATAGCCGTTCTCTTAGTTAAAATTCACAATTATTTGGTGTTCTAGGGAAAGGAATTACATCACGAATGTTTTGCATTCCTGTTATATACATTATTAATCTTTCAAAACCTAAACCAAATCCAGAATGTTCTACACTACCAAATCTACGTAAATCTAGATACCACCAATAATCTTCTTTATTTAATCCTAAAGCATCCATTCTTGAGGCAAGTTTATTTAAATCATCTTCTCTTTGACTACCACCAATAATTTCACCAATACCAGGAGCAAGAAGGTCTGTTGCTGCAACTGTTTTTCCATCTGGATTTTGCTTCATGTAAAAAGCCTTAATATCCATAGGATAATCTGTTACAAATACTGGTTTTTTAAATATTATTTCACTTAAATATCTTTCATGTTCTGTTTGCAAATCGCATCCCCAACTTACAGGAAATTGGAAAGATGAATTATTTTTTTCAAGAGCAGTAATAGCATCTGTATATGAAATTCGACCAAAATCAGAAGAAACTACATTGTGTAATCTTTCAAGTAAAGTTTTATCTACAAAATTATTAAAGAATTCCATTTCTTCTGGGCAAGTTTCTAAAACATATGAAATAACAAATTTTAACATATCTTCTGCTAAATCCATATCATCTTGTAAGTTTGCAAAACAAATTTCAGGTTCAATCATCCAAAATTCAGCTGCATGTTTTACAGTGTTAGAATTTTCAGCTCTAAAAGTTGGACCAAAAGTATACACATTTCTAAAGGCAAATGCATAATTTTCTACATCTAATTGACCACTTACGGTCAAATGAGCAGGTCTTGAAAAAAAATCTTTAGAAAAGTCTACTTTTCCATCATCTGTTTTTGGAATATTATTAAAATCGAAATTTGAAACACTAAACATTTCACCTGCACCTTCAGCATCACTAGATGTGATTATAGGACTATGAACATATACAAAATTTCTTTCTTGAAAAAATTTATGTATAGCATAAGAGGCAACTGAACGTACACGAAATACTGCATTAAAAGTATTTGTACGTGGACGTAAATGAGCAATAGTACGTAAATATTCAAAAGTATGTCGTTTCTTTTGAAGTGGGTAATCAGAATCAGAAATGTTATTTATTAAAATTTCTGTAGCCTTAATTTCAAAAGGTTGTTTAGAACCTTCAGTTTTAACAAAATTTCCAGTAACTTTAATAGAAGAGCTAATAGTTAATTTACAAATTTGTTCGAAATTAGATAGACTATTATCAAAAACTATTTGAACATTCTTAAAAAACGAACCATCATTAATTTCAATAAATCCAAAAGTTTTAGAATCACGAATAGTTTTAACCCAAGCTTCTAATGTAACTGTTTTGTTCACATAATTATCGGTGTTCCTATATAAATCTTTTATTACTAATTTTTCCATAATATCCTCCCTGAATTAATATACACACATTATACATAAATAAACAAATAAATTCAAGAATTTTAATGTAAAAATAGACAATACAGAAAAAATAATATATAATAATTTAAGAAAGTAGGAAAAGGTATGGTTAAATAAGATCTATTAAATAAGAAAGAAATTTATAATAATAAATCTATATTAAGTAAACAATTACAATAAAACATTTAATATAGATTTTGCATATAATTCTACAACAATAGAAGGAAATATATTAACTTTATTAGAAACTAAATTATATGTGGCAAAAATTAATAGAAAGATTAGAAAATGTTAACAAAATAATAATTCAGCAAATGAATGCAAAAAAAATCTATAATTGGAGGTATTAAAATGCATAAGTACAGAACACAAAATTGTGGAGAATTAAATGAAAATTATATAGGAGAAACTGTAAAGCTCGCAGGATGGGTTCAAAAAATTAGAAATTTAGGAGCTATGACATTTATAGACTTAAGAGATGAATTTGGAATTACTCAAATAGTAATACAAGATGTTGAAAAACTACCACAAGACATTACAACAGAAAGTTGTATTAATGTAATAGGTCAAGTAGTAGAAAGAGCAAGTAAGAACAATAAAATACCAACAGGTAATATAGAAGTTATTGCAAAACAGATACAAATACTTGGAAAATGTAAAAATGTTTTACCATTTGAGATTAATTCTAAAGAACAAAATATAGCAAGAGAAGACTTACGTTTAGAATACAGATTCTTAGATCTTAGAAATGACCATATACATAAAAATATTTTACTAAGATCAAATATAATGAAAACACTAAGAAATAAAATGGATGAATTAGGATTTACAGAAATACAAACTCCAATACTTGCAAATTCATCACCAGAAGGAGCAAGAGATTTTTTAGTACCAAGCAGAATTCATCAAGGAGAATTTTATGCATTACCACAAGCACCACAACAATTTAAACAATTGTTAATGGTATCTGGATTTAATAAATATTATCAAATAGCTCCATGTTTTAGAGATGAAGACCCACGAGCAGATAGAGCACCAGGAGAGTTTTATCAATTAGACTTTGAAATGAGCTTTGCAGACCAAGAAGATGTATTTAAAGTATTAGAAGAAATAATACCAGAAGTATTTGAAAAATATACAACATGGAAAGTAGACAAAGGACCATTTATACGTATTCCATATAAAGAAGCGATGGAAAAATATGGAATAGATAAACCAGATTTAAGAAATCCATTAATAATACAAGATGTAACAGATATATTTGAAAACGCACAATTTAATGCATTTAAAGAAAAAACAATAAAAGTAATAGTAGTAGATAATATGGAAGAAAAACCAAGAAAATTTTTTGATAATATGTCTACATTTGCACAAGAAGAATTAGGTGCAAAAGGACTTGCATGGGTAAAAATAGATAAAGACAAAAATCTAAATGGTGGAATATCTAAATTTATAGATGAACAAACCAAAAATGAATTACTAAATAAAATAGGTGCAAAAGAAAGCTCAGCAATATTTTTTATTGCAGATGAACTACAAACAGCACAAAAAATAGCAGGAGGAGTAAGAATAGAATTAGGAAAAAGTTTAGACTTATTAGAAAAAGATACATATAGATTTTGTTTAATAGTAGACTTTCCAATGTATGAATTATCAGATGAAGGAACAATAGACTTTAACCATAATCCATTCTCAATGCCACAAGGAGGAATGAAAGCATTAGAAGAACAACCACCATTAGAAATACTTGCATATCAATACGACTTAGTATGTAATGGATATGAAATGGCATCAGGAGCAGTAAGAAATCATTCACCAGAACTAATGATAAAAGCATTTGAAATAGCAGGTTACACAAAAAAAGATGTAGAAGAAAGATTTGGGGCCTTATTTAATGCATTCCAATATGGAACACCGCCACATGCAGGAGCAGCACCAGGATTAGACAGAATGGTAATGCTAATAGCAAATGAAGAAAACCTAAGACAAGTAATAGCATTTCCAAAAAACAAAAAAGCAAGAGATTTACTTATGAGAGCACCAAGTGTGGTAACCCAAGAACAATTAAAAGATGTACATATAAAATTAGATTTAGAAAAATAGGATAAGTTAATTTAGTTGTATATTAACATCTCCAATAGTTAAAAATATTTATAAATTTAATTATTGTTTAGATACATACCTTTTTGTATGAACATTGAATAAGGAAGGAGTATTGTTGAATGGATAATCTATATTTAGAATTTTCTAAATATAGATTAGAAAGAGTAAAAGAATGATATGTTGTTTACATATCATTCTTTTTGCAAATATCAACATATTATGCAAATAGTTATACTAAAAGAAAAAATAATATTGATATATGTGTAAAAAAGATATTGACACAAAAAAGCATGTTTTATAAAATGTGAATAGCAAATTGAAAATAAGGAAAAAATGTAATTATACAGAGGAGTAAGTAATGAAAAAAATTAACAAAATAGGAAAAAATGCCATAACACTAATAGCACTTGTAATAACGATAATAATTATATTAATTTTAGCAGGTGTAACTTTAACAATATTAATAGGAGAAAATGGATTATTTGCAAAAACTATAAAAACAAAAGAAATGTATGAGCAAAAATCTGCAAAAGAAAGATTAGAATTAGTCTTAAAAGAGATGCAGATAGATAAAAGAGCGAATAATGAATATAATAAAGAAGAATATTTGACCAATAAGATAAAAGAAAATGGAATTGAAGTTAGTGGGAATTATGTTGTAGTAGATGGATATAATTTTGAGATTGATAGAGATATATTAGAAATAGTATCAGGAGGAAGTAAAAACGAAGAAATAAGAACAAATGAAAGTATAATTGGAAAGATATCTACAATAAATACTACAGGATATTATAAAATAGAATTAACTGCAAAACCAGAAGAGCAAATTAAGTATAATGTGCATTTATTAAATTATGATGGGGATTTGATATTAGATGGAGTAAAACAAGTAGAAGGTTCAACTCTTACAAATAATATATATGAATTTGGAGATAAAGATACAGATGTAGCAACTAAAACAGAAGATGCAAAAAATATGGTAATTATAAAAGTAAATGGAAATTTAATAATAAATGAAAATATTACATTAACAGCATGTAAAAGTACTGATGGATATGGTGGACCAAAAGGAATACTAATTTATTGTACAGGTTCTATAACTAATAAAGGAACAATTAGTATGACAGCAAGAGGAGCAAGAGCAAATGGAGAAGATGTATATTTATGGCAAAATTCAGATAAAAGCTATGAATATATACCAGCAGTAGGAGCAAATGGAGCAGAGCCAAAGAGTATAGCAGGTTTAACTGCTACTGATTCAATAACAACAAATGAGACTTTTTTTGGAAATAATGGAGAAAATGGTATTAAAAGACAATCTGGAGGTGGTGGTTCTGGTTCGGCTCAAGCATGGAGATCGACAAATATGGGAACTACAACAGCACTAAAAGGAGGAAATGGAACATCATATTCAGGTGGAAGTGGTTCAGGAGGAATTAGAATTGATGTATCTGGAAATAGTTCTACATATAATGGATATGCAGCATCAGAAAATGGAGGAGCAGGAGGAGATGGTAATGCAAGACAAGGAAATCAATCTAGTGTATATGCAGGAGGAGGTTCAGGAAATCCAGGAGGACTAGGAAATTATAGTTCATCTGGCTGGACCATGAGAGCATATCCAAACTCAAATGGACAAAATGGAACAGGAGGATTACTAATAATTAATGCATTAAATGTAAATAATTTTGGAATAATAGAATCTAATGGAACAGATGCATTACCTAAGAGTGCACAAACATTAAAAGGATCTGGAGGAGGAGGATCTGGAGCAGGAAGTATAAATATATTTTATAGAAATGAATACAAACAAACAGGAAAAGTAGAAGCAATAGGGGGAATAGGAGGTTATTTAACTACAAAAGGAGGAAATGGAGGAAGTGGAGCTATAACAATAGGAAGTATTTTAACAGGAACATTTATAGAAAAGGGAAAATAAAAAATGTACTATAAATTATTTATCTTAAATAATTTATAGTACATTTTTAGATTTATTTTAATAACTTATATTGTAAAAGAATGTGGCAATAATTCATGGATTGTATAACTTTCTATTTCATCATTTTCACCAAAACATGTATAAATTTTAAAATCACCATCAACATATTGATTCATAAATTGTCTACAATAACCACAAGGTAAACATTTTTCCAAAACAGAAGCATCCTTTAGAGCACCAACTACAACAATATAACTAAATTCACTTTCTCCCTCTGATAAAGCCTTCACAAAAGCAGTTCTTTCAGCACATATACTTTGAATACCATCATTTTCGATATTACATCCAGAATAAAATTTTCCATTTTTTGTAACTAAACAAGAACCAACATAATAAAAACTAGCATGGGCGTTTTTTCTAGTATTTTTGGCAATTTCAATTGCTTTATATAAATCATCCATAATATTTTTATCCTTTCAAAATAAAATATATATTAATTATATTTATAACATAATAAAAAGTCAAATAAAAATTTATCTAAAATAAGCTATTTTTATTGACAAATACTTATTATGCATGATAAAATTATAATCGTTATGAAAAATGCCAATAAGTGGCATTTCCGTAACAGTTTTATTTTGTCACAAAAATGAAACATTTGTAGAAAATAGGAGGTGAAATTTAAGTGCCAACAATTAATCAATTAGTTAGAAAAGGAAGAAAAAGTGTAGGATCTAAATCTACTGCACCAGCATTACAACATGGTTATAACTCTAAAAAGAAAAGATTAACAGATTCAAGAGCACCACAAAAAAGAGGTGTATGTACAGTAGTAAAAACAGTTACACCAAAAAAACCAAACTCAGCTTTAAGAAAAGTAGCCAGAGTTAGACTATCTAATGGTTATGAAGTAACATCTTACATACCAGGTATAGGACACAATCTTCAAGAACATAGTGTTGTTTTAATAAGAGGAGGAAGGGTAAAAGACCTACCAGGTGTTAGATACCATATCATTAGAGGAACTTTAGATACAGCAGGTGTTAAAGACAGAATGCAAGCGCGTTCAAAATATGGAGCAAAACGTCCAAAAAAATAATTGGAAGAAAAATATAGATTATACATTAAATAAATAATCTGTAAAAGCTTCATTTAGTGCTTATAATTGATTTATTGATTTTAGGATTTTTTAAGGTACTTAAATTGTAATAGATTATATGCACTATACGGGAAAGAATTTACTTTCCAGAGTAACTTTAGATATTTTATAAATATCAGTAAAATTTAGGAAAAAGAGAAATGATAGAAAAGTAATTACAGTAAAGGAAAATCTATATCAATCTCTAATCCAGAAAAGGAGTGAAGAATAGTGCCAAGAAAAGGATATATAGCAAAAAGAGATGTTTTAGCAGATCCAATATACAATAGCAAAATAGTTACAAAATTAGTAAACAATATTATGCTAGATGGTAAAAAATCTGTTGCTCAAAAAATAGTTTATGATGCATTTGATATCATAAAAGAAAAAGAGCAAAAAGATCCATTAGAAGTTTTCGAAGCAGCATTAAATAACATAATGCCAGTTCTTGAAGTAAAAGCAAGAAGAGTTGGTGGAGCAACATATCAAGTTCCATTAGAAATAAGACCAGAAAGAAGACAAACTTTAGGACTAAGATGGATCGTAAACTATGCACGTAATAGACATGAAAAAACAATGGCTGAAAAATTAGCAAATGAAATATTAGATGCTATAGCAGGAAATGGTGGAGCATTTAAGAAAAAAGAAGATATGCATAGAATGGCAGAAGCAAACAAAGCATTTGCACATTATAAATGGTAAAATTAAGGGTATAATCTCTTATAAAAGAGATTATAGGGACGTTATTAATCGTCCACTCTTATAAGAAATATCTAAGAAGGATAAAAAAGAAAAGGAGGATAAAAGTGGCAAATAGAGAAATTTCGTTAGAAAAAACAAGAAATATAGGAATAATGGCCCATATAGATGCTGGTAAAACAACAACTACAGAGAGAATACTTTTCTATACAGGTAGAGTTCATAAAATTGGAGAAACACATGAAGGTGCTGCAACAATGGACTGGATGGCTCAAGAGCAAGAAAGAGGTATAACAATTACTTCTGCTGCAACAACATGTCACTGGTTAGATAACAGAATAAATATAATAGACACTCCAGGTCACGTTGACTTTACAGTTGAAGTTGAAAGATCATTAAGAGTATTAGATGGTTCTGTAACTGTATTTTGTGCAAAAGGTGGTGTTCAACCACAATCTGAAACAGTTTGGAGACAAGCAGATAAATATCATGTTCCAAGAATGGCATATGTAAACAAAATGGATATTACAGGTGCTAATTTCTTAGGATGTGTTGAACAAATGAAAGAAAGATTAAATGCAAATGCAATTCCAATCCAATTACCGATAGGAGCAGAAGATACATTCCAAGGAATTGTAGATTTAATCAAAATGAGAGCATTTGTTCATAAAGACGATTTAGGAAAAGAAATAGAAGAACAAGATATTCCAACAGATATGGTTGCTGATTGTGAAAAATATAGAAGCCAAATGATAGAAGCAGTAGCAGAACAAAATGATGAGTTAATGATGAAATATTTAGAAGGAGAAGAACTAACAGAAGCTGAAATAAAAAAAGGATTACGTATAGGAACAATAAAGAACACAATAGTTCCAGTATGCTGTGGTTCATCTTATAAAAATAAAGGTGTTCAAGAACTATTAAATTCAATAGTAGACTATATGCCATCTCCACTAGATATACCACACATAAAAGGTCAAGATATGGATGGAAATGAAACAGAAGCCATAACAGGAGATGACCAACCATTTGCAGCATTAGCATTTAAAATTGCTACAGACCCATTTGTTGGAAAACTTTGTTTCTTTAGAGTATATTCAGGAACATTAGAATCAGGTTCAACAGTATTAAACTCTACAAAAAACAAAAAAGAGAGAATAGGAAGAATATTACAAATGCATGCAAACCATAGAGAAGACATAGAAAAAGTATATTCAGGAGATATTGCAGCAGCAGTTGGATTAAAAGAAGTTACAACAGGAGATACATTATGCGATCCAGCACATCCAGTTATATTAGAATCTATGGAATTCCCAGAACCAGTTATAGATATAGCTATTGAGCCAAAAGACAAAGTAGCTAGTGAAAAAATGGGAATAGCACTTGCTAAACTTGCAGAAGAAGATCCAACATTTAAAACATATACAAACCATGAAACAGGTCAAACAGTTATAGCAGGAATGGGAGAATTACATCTAGATATTATAGTAGATAGATTAAAAAGAGAATTTAAAGTAGAAGCAAATGTAGGTAAACCACAAGTTGCATATAAAGAAACTATAAGAGAAAAAGTTAAAGTTGAAGGAAAATTCATACGTCAATCAGGTGGACGTGGACAATATGGTCATGTTTGGCTAGAAATGGAACCACTAGAGCCAGGAACAGGAATAGAATTTGAAAGCAAAATAGTAGGTGGAGTTGTTCCAAAAGAATATGTAAAACCAATTGAAGAAGGAATTAGAGAAGCAGCTGAAAGTGGAATTCTTGCAGGATATCCTGTTATAGACTTTAAAGCAACATTAGTAGATGGTTCATACCACGAAGTTGATTCATCAGAAATGGCATTTAAAATAGCAGGTTCAATGGCATTCAAAGAAGGATGTAAAAAAGCAAAATCAGTAATACTAGAACCAATAATGAGAGTAGAAGTAACAGTTCCAGAAGAATACATGGGAGATGTTATAGGAGATATAAACTCAAGACGTGGAAGAATGGAAGGAATGGAAGCAAGAAGTGGAAACCAAATAATAAGAGGATTTATTCCATTATCAGAAATGTTTGGTTACGCAACAGACTTACGTTCTAAAACACAAGGAAGAGGAACATATGCAATGGAACCATCACATTATGAAGAAGTTCCAAAATCAGTATTAGAAGCAATAGTATCATCAAGAGCTAAAAAAGAAGAATAGAAGTAAAATAATAAAATTACCTAAAATGCTTGCATTTTTAATAATTTTATTATAAAATGCATATACTAACACAAATTAGTTATTAAATTTAAAAAATAAAATAAAAAAATAAGGAGGAATTCAAAAATGGCTAAAGCTAAATTTGAAAGAACAAAACCACACGTTAACATTGGAACAATCGGTCACGTTGACCACGGAAAAACAACAACAACAGCAGCTATTACAAAATACTTAGGATTATTAGGAAAAGCAGAATTCGCAGCTTATGACAAAATCGATGGAGCACCAGAAGAAAAAGCAAGAGGAATCACAATTAATACAGCACACGTTGAATATGAAACAGACAACAGACACTATGCACACGTTGACTGTCCAGGACACGCAGACTATGTTAAAAACATGATTACAGGTGCTGCACAAATGGACGGAGCAATATTAGTAGTATCAGCAGCAGATGGACCAATGCCTCAAACAAGAGAACATATACTACTTGCAAGACAAGTTGGTGTTAAATACATTGTTGTATACTTAAACAAATGTGATATGGTAGACGATCCAGAGTTATTAGAATTAGTTGAAATGGAAGTTAGAGATTTATTATCAAGCTATGATTTCCCAGGAGATGATATTCCAATCATAAAAGGATCATCATTAAAAGTATTAGAATCATCATCAACAGATCCAAATGCAGCAGAATATGTGCCAATGAAAGAATTAATGGAAGCAGTTGATAGCTATATACCAACACCAGAAAGACCAGTAGATCAACCATTCCTAATGCCAGTTGAAGACGTATTCACAATAACTGGACGTGGAACAGTTGCAACAGGTAGAGTAGAAAGAGGAATAGTAAAAGTTTCTGATGAAATTGAAATGGTAGGATTATCAGCAGAAAGAAGAAAAACAGTTGTTACAGGTGTTGAAATGTTCAGAAAATTACTAGATCAAGCAGAAGCAGGAGATAACATAGGAGTTTTATTAAGAGGTGTAGATAGAAAAGACATCGAAAGAGGTCAAGTTCTAGCAAAACCAGGAACAATAAACCCACATACAAAATTCAAATCAGAAGTTTATGTACTAACAAAAGAAGAAGGTGGAAGACACACACCATTCTTCAACGGATACAGACCACAATTCTACTTCAGAACAACAGACGTTACAGGTGTTATTGAATTACCAGCAGGAACAGAAATGGTTATGCCAGGAGATAACATTGCAATGACAATAGAACTTATTACACCAATAGCAATTGAAAAAGGATTAAGATTTGCTATACGTGAAGGTGGAAGAACAGTAGGTTCTGGAATAGTTTCTGAAATATTAGCATAAGATAAACAAGATATATAAATAGCAAGGATTCTCTTAATCCTTGCTATTTATTTTAATACTGCTAGTTTATACTAAAAATAAAGATTTAGCAAAAAGTAATCTTTGTATGGAAAAACCAATATAGACTATTGAAAAAATGACGAAATTGCTCCTACATAATTACAATAATTTTAGCTAAAGTTAGTATTTGCTATGTAATAATAAAAAGAGTTTTAAAAAACTCTTTTTACTAATCCCTATTCAATTCATTTTCATCTATTACAATATTTTTATTATTTTGTACTGCATCTTTTGCTTTTTTAACATCTACTTGAACATGTTGAATACCTTTTTGTTTATCTAAAATTATAGTTGCTTTACCTACAGTCTTAGACAATTCGTCTACAACACTTCCTTGACTTTTTTGAATTGTTTCAAGTTTCTCTACTTTTTTAGCCATGTTCTGATCTATTTCTACTCCTTTACTACTTGTAAGTTCTCTATAAAACATTGCTAAAGCCGAAAATATATTACTTTTACTTGCTTGTATATTACCCATATAATTTTTCCTCCTATATTACTTAGGAAATTTCACCTCTTATTTTTTATTAACATATATTTATATTAACATAATTATCACAAGAAATCAAGCATTTTTAATATTTTCTTAAAAATGTCAATAGGTAGTGTCAATAGGGACGGGGCTTTTTGACACATAATTTTTTAAAATAATTATATATTTAGATATAACACACAAATATTAATTGAAAAAGTGTGTCAAAAAGCCCCGTCCCTATTGACACTATGAGGAGTGGGAGGGCTACGGATGATGGAGATGAGATAAAAATTAAAAAAATAGTAATATTTTTTGTACAAGGAACATATAATGTAGTAATACCGGTAAATTTTAACGAAAAATTAAAATTTGACAAAGGGAAATATATAGTATATAATGGCAATGTCACTTGAAGGAGGTAGATTATATATATATGTTAAAAAGTGAAAAAGCATCATTATCCGTAAGGAAAATTACATTTATTACAGTTTTATTACTACTATTTTTTAGTGTAGGTGTAATGGCAACAAGTGTACAAGTTAATAATGTTAAAATTATTTTATCGAATAATTATGAAATGGATGTATTAACTACTAAGACTAAAGTTTCTGATATACTAAATGAAAATCATATTATAATATTACCAGATGAAAATGTGGTTCCAAATCAAGACTCAGATATATCAGAAAATAAAACGATAACGATTACAAAAACATTAGAAAACGGAGAAAGTGTTATAAAATTAGCAGAGGAAAACAATCAAGTAACAGTTGAGCAAATATTAGGAAATTATACACCAGTTGTAGAAAAAATTGTTACTGAACAGGTAGCAATACCTTTTGAAACGGTTACAAAAGATTCAGGAACTATTACAGGAGAAACTACAAATAAAGTTTTAAAAGAAGGAAAAGATGGATTAAAAGAAATAACATATAAAGCAAAATACAAAAATGATGTAGAGATAGAAAGAATTGTACTATCAGAAATAGTAATTGCTGAACCAATAAATAAAGTAGTACAAGTAACTAAAACAGCTGTTACATCAAGAGCCAATTCAACAAGAACGGTTTCAGATAATCCTGCAAAAAAGTCAACTAATACTTTAGCTAAAAGAGTAGAAGGAAAAACACCTGTAATAAAAACATTTAATACATCAGCATATTGTTCATGTTCAAAATGCTGTGGTAAAAGTACTGGTTTAACCTCATCAGGAGCAAAGGCAACATCATGGTATACATTAGCTGCTGGAAGTGGATATCCTATGGGAACAGTAATTTATATACCAAGTTTAAAAAATAAGCCAAATGGTGGTTGGTTTGTAGTACAAGATAGAGGTGGAGCAATTTCTAATAACAAACTAGATGTATATTTGGGATCTCATACGCAGGCAATACAATTTGGAAGAAAAACTTTAGAAGCGTATGTGTATATGTAGTGATAAATGAAGATATGGGAGATTGTAATGATTTTCCATATTTTTATATATAACATTATTTAAAATGGTTTAATTACAAAAAAAGATACAAAAATAATAAGATAAAATTGTTTATGGAAATTAATATTATATTAAGAGCTAATATATAGTACTTAGAGCCAAAAAATGATTGACTTAAAAAAACAAAAAATATATAATTTGAATATGTTTTGAAAGTAAGAATAAACAAAGGAGAAGTATAATGGTGAAAAAAATAGGAGTAAGAAATAATGATTATGTAAGTAAAGATAGTGCTATAACATTAATAGTATTAGTTATTACAATAATATTACATTATTACTATGGTATGAAATATAGTAATAGCAACGGTTTCCTTAAAGCAATAGTTTAAAATATAGATACATATAAAAAGATTTTACAGAAATGTAAAGTCTTTTTTTATATATATTTATATATGGGTGCAACAATCGGTACTTTTCATATTCAATATATACTTATATATATTTATATTAGGGTGCAATAATAGGTATTCCTGCACCTTATTATTACCCATATCAGTATATCACAATACCCAATATGTGCAACCCTGTGTATTGCCATTATAGGTTACCAAGTCCAAGTCTAATATTTCTATATCTATTTACCCAAGATAAGGGGGAAATAGAGAAATGAAAGATAAGAAAAATAAGAGGCACGAGAATGATTATACAAGAGTAATAAGGAATAGCCAGTATATTCCTATTAGAGATGATGATTTAGTAGTTAGGACAGACTTAGGCAGGTGTACCAAGATAAAGTACATCTCAAATAAAAATAAGACTAATTGTATCAAGAAGAGAAGCAAGAATGAATATGTTGATACACGCACAGGTGAGTTAGGACAATATAACAATAATAAATTGACGAGTAGAAAGAGTGTAAATAGAAAATTAACAAAGTATGAGGAATTAGTGATATATAACTTTCAAGGCAATAAGAATGAGTTATTCATAACTTTAAATTGTAAAGAGCATATTACAGATATTGCAGACATCAAAAAGTTTTTTAAAAGATTTATAAAGAAACTAAGAAAAGATTATGAGGGGTTAGAGTACATCTATATGCCAGAGCAGACAGAGAATGGTTGTTGGCATATACACCTATTCATTAAATGCACCACCCTAGATTATTTCTTTATAAAGGCACAGAAACTATATGACTATTGGGAACAAGGTGGTGTATATGTAATGACAAACAGAAACACATTCAAGACCCTAAACCATTCAAAAGACAAAAGGGACGATAGGTTGGAAAGATTTAGACACTTTCCGAAAGGTTGTAGAATGTGTAATGCAAGTAGAGGAATAAAGAAACCACCAAAACAAGTAAAGGTGTATGCAGAATGTGAGGAATTAGATACAAGTAAATATAAAAGGTATATGACCAAAACATATAAAGTCAAGAATGAATTAACAAATAGGACAATCTCAATCATTTCTACCGAAATGTATAAAAAGATTGATAATGATAAGTAGTCAAGATTAGTTTATATGAGATTCAAAAAAAGTAGGGTAAAATATTAATAGGCAGGTACTTTAAAAAGTACAATGCCAGAACTTTCATTTTTCCAATATTAACCTTTTTTAAATTATTATAACATTACTATTTGAGAGGGGTGGTTATATGCACTTAGTCGAGATTAGACAAGATTTACACGACACATCAGTTAAAACAATTATTTATGACAACAGCAGAATTTTAAGACAGTTAGAAACACTAGCAGAATTCACAACAGATTTAAGTTATGCAGATTGTGAGTATGTAACCACCTTATTATCTAAAACAAGAACATTATTGAATAAGGCATATACAATATTCAAATTAAATAACGAGGAGGTGGAATCAAAAAATGGTAACAAAGAAAAATAAGAAACTAACAGAAGAATTAGTCAAAGTACAAATGCAACACATTGACCCAACGTTTTTGCAAGACGAATTTACACAAATGCAAGTTGCAATTTGTGAAATAATAGAAAAATTACAAGAAACAAATTTAGACGAAACAACAATAAATGTTATTTATCAGTTAAATGAAATATGTAATGCAATCATAGACAAAATCGATTGGAATATATCAGCACAAGATTTTTTTTAAGGGGGTATAGTTAAATGAAAGAACTTGAAATAATAGAATTAAAAGAGATTCCAATCGAAGAAATTATATCATTTTCAAAGTTACAAACATCGCCATATATCACTATTTTAGACGATTTAAACTTTGGATTGTTTAATCAATTTGTAGTGTGGGCAGACGAATTGAAACTTGTATATTTCATAGTTAAAGGCACAAATAAGATTGCAGTCATTGGAAACAGAAAAGAGGCATTGAAAATAGCAAGATTACTACAAGTAAAAGCCCAAGTTATGTACTATACATTATTAAAGCCACGAAAGATATTCGGCAAAGTTTATACACCAAAAAGGAATTCAAACTATGTAGTACAAGCAGTCAATGAAAAAGGAAAACTAATTGACCCATTTATCAATACAGAAATAGAAACAGTAAAGTGCAGCACATTATCAAAATACATTTTTAGGAACTACAAATATTATATCAGTGTTAGAGGTAGTAAAAATAACAAGGTAGAGAATTTTCAGTTACTAAGAGATAAAAGACATAATTTTGTTTTAAGTGGAAAGATTTAATGTATTTTGAAAATATCAAATACAAATGCACAATCTCACATAACACGTTGCAACGAGGTTTGATTTTAAGACATTTTCAGTAACTAAGGTATAAAAGTATATGATTGAAAATATCAAACATATTCACGAAAACCCTTGACAGATTTTAAAACTTATAACATAAAAATATTTTTTAAGAACTTTTTAAGAAGGAGTTGCAATCGAACAAACATTCTTATATACTTACCATAGTAAGCCTTACAAATATTTTTGATAAGGGGGTGAGTATATATGGAAACAGATACAGAAAAAGAGAAAGAAAGACAAAAAGAAATACTACAACACTTCGACAATACATTTAAAACAAATACTATAAATCATATACAGTTAAATATGCCATTGTTGAAAGTGTTTTATGAATATTTTAGTGACGAGTTACACAAGTCTAGCCCAAGTTATGACGAATTGAGAAAAAAGTACATCGAGGTTTCCGACCTATTAGAGAATTCATTTACAGAGGGGCAACAAACATTATTTGAGAAATTCTTTGAGATTGGTAGCAATATGTCAGTTGAAAGAAGTGAACAACTTTTCTATTTTGGTTACATACTAGCCAAAGAGTTAGAAAAAGAAAGCATAATTGAAAAGACATAAAAATTAAGTAAGTAGAGGTTTCCCCACCTCTACTTTAATTATAATCATATTTCTAGGTACGAGGTTAAGTTTCTTGGCAATTTAATATACCACATCATATAAAGTTATATCTTGGGAATTAAATGTTTATTATAACAAAAAATAGGCATAATAAAAGAGTAAGTATAACACTTACCCTAGACCTCATATTTATAGTGATAAAAAGTAGCACCAATAAAAGACAATATAAACCATATTATGATTTCATAAGTAATTACATATTGTGTTGCAGTTAATGATTGATACAAAATAACATTTTGAATTCCTAGTGCAGTTGTAATAAGATAAGCAATAGCAATGTTAATAAGTGAAAATACAAGACTAGCAAACAACTCTTTGATTTCATATTTAGACATAATACTCACCTCATTTCCTTAATGTATGAGAAATTATAACAAAATAAAACATACTTGTAAAGTACTACACAACAAGAGATTAACACAAAGGCACTACATATTATACAATAATTTATGAATAAATAGGACAAGGGGTGTAGTAAATGGCAAAGGCAAATAAGGAAATAAAAGAAATAATGCAAGTTGTAGATTATGGTGATATAGAATTAAAACTAGATAAATTGTTAAATGATAGAAATATATCGACTTATGAATTAAGCAACAAGGCACACATAAGATTCCAAACAATACAGAATTTGAGGAAAAGACAAACAACAAGAATAGATTTTAATGTACTAGCACGAATTTGTTACAGTTTAGATTGCAAGGTGCAAGATGTAATCGAATATAAAGAGAAGAAATAGTAAAGAAGAAAAGTCTTTACTATTTTATTTGTGTTGCCCATCTCTTTTAAAATATTATAATACTTTTAGTGTACTACTTGAAATATAATAATTGTTATGATAATATATCAATGTAGAATAATGTCGAATAATTGGGGGGTGGTAAATTTGGGTGTAGTTGACGACTTGGAAAAATTAAAACAGTTGAAAGACACAGGAGCAATTACAGATACAGAATTTGAGATTGAAAAGTCAAAAATATTAAATGGCAGTATTAGCAATAATAACAATGCAGATAAGAAAGCAACAAAAGGAATGATTGGTTTCATATTAGGGTTAGTATCAATCATAGCGTGGTATATTCCTTTAATTGGTTACCCAGTTACAGTATGTGGAATCATATTTAGTAGTTTAGGTATGAATTCTAAAAATAAAGGTAAAGCAGTTGCAGGGTTAGTATTATCAATAATATTTTTGATTGTAACACTAATCAATAGTATATTAGGTGCAATTCTAGTTAATATGTTTTACTATTTATAGTAAGGGGGAATTATGGCAAGTAATTACAATGAATTAGGAAAACTTAAAGCCTTAAAAGATAATGGCACAATAACGGATGCAGAATATGAAATACAAAAGTACAAAATCTTAAATACAACAGCAGAAACAAAAGGCAAAAAGAATAAGTCAAAAGTATTCTTTATTATTTCTAGCATTGGTACAGTAATAAGTATTGTATTAGGTGTAATTTCTTACTTGTGGCACGATTGTGATATGTATATTGATACATTACTTAATAATAAAAGTTTGAATAGTGCAATATCTAACATTGTAGACGGCAGTTTCACAATACTAATTATAACCACTATTACAATGTTAATAGTAGGAATTGTATTTAAAATAAAGGAAAGAGGGGAAAGTAAAAATGTCAAAAAACATAATTAAAATTATAATAGTAATTGTAGTAGTAATAGCAGTAATTGTAGGTGGTATATTTGCATTTCAATTTATATCTACAAATAGTAAAATAAAAGATACAGAGGAAAAATTAAATCAAATAAATGCAGAAGAATTAGAAAATAAACTAATTGAAAACTTGAAAAAGTCTAAACTTTATGTAGGTGCAGTAAATGAAAGTGATAAAGAGTTGGTTTGGACAGAATTTAAGAATGTTAATGGTGTAGTAATTGCAAAAATTCAATCTACAAAAGGGGAATATGTAAATATACCTTGTTTTAAGATTGAAAGTGATAGTAATGGAAAATTTAAAAGCATAACCTTTGATAACTCACAAACTAATGGTATATTTGATATTAGTAAACAAGTGATAAATAGTGAATTTAAAAATGAATATAATATAGATACATTTATAGAAAACAATAGTTTATATAACAAACATTTTGTAATAGGTAGTGAACCACAAGAGATAGAAAGAAGTAGTCAAGTCTTTTTTGAAAGTATGACTAATCATATATTAGGTTATGTATCAATTTTAGAATGGTGGACTCCTACTACATTTGGAATTTAAAGAAGATCACACCCAATAATTTTAAGCAACAAATTATACTAGCCTACATATAAAAATGCCCCTCAATCAATTCTAGGGGCAAGAAAGTATAAAATAACAAAGGAAATGCAAACAACATCGCATTTCCTTTTAATATTAAGCATTAGCATTTACAATTCTGTATAAACTTGTTTTTGAGATTCCAGTAGTTTTTATTATGTCATTTATAGAATAATCGTTTGAGTTATACATCTGTAAAATGGTTTCTTTTTTATCATTGAATTTATTAGGACGACCAAGTGTCTTGCCCCTTTTCTTAGCACTTTCTAAACCCTCTTTGGTACGTTGTGCAATCAAATCTCTTTCAAATTGAGATAAGCCAGCAAATATTGTAAATAGTAATTTTCCTTGTGGTGTAGTTGTATCTAACCAAGTTTCCTTTAATGATTTAATACTAGCACCCTTTTTCTCTATTATTTCTACTATATCAAATAAGTCCTTTGTACTACGAGATAATCTTGTTAATTCTGTAATGATTACAACATCGCCCTCTCTTAAATTATCTAACATTCTATTTAATTCTATTCTTTCTCTTTTAGTGCCAGTTTCCTTTTCCTCGAAAATTCTTTCTACTCCATATTCATTTAGTATATCTGTTTGTCTGTCCAATTTTTGACCAGTAGTTGATACCCTTTTATAACCCATTTTCATATTATCTACCTCCCTGTGATTAGCCAGTGTACCAAAAATTAGTAACAAAGTCAAGCACTTTCGGTAATAATTTTTGAAACTTTTTTAAAATTTTATAAAATATCATAAATTTGTTGTAATATCAGTATTTACAAAGAATAGTACCAAAATTACACATTAGCATATTTGAAAAGTACCATAAACAATCAATTTTGAAACTGTTACTTTTTAGGTATCATATTTCTAAAAAGTTTGTCTATTTCCCTTTGAACTTTAGCACTAGACATATAAACTACATCAGCCCTAGTTTCTTTATCAAGAATGGTTTTATATTGGTTAGATACATTTTGTAATTCTTCAACAAATACATCTATTAAATTTGTATTACATATAATTTTATTCAATACATCTATTGCAGTTTCATTATTGATACTATCTAATTTCTTTTTAGAATCAGCACTTAACTTGTACTTGCCAACAATATTATCATTTCCAACATAAATTTCAGAAAAATCACATCTATTAAGTAAACTATCAATAGAAATATCAAATAAATATGCAATGGCATATAGATTTACAGAGCCTATTCTTTGTTTATTATTGGGGTTTAAATATCTTGTTATTTGTTTATCAGTAATTGATACATCACAAACTTCTTTTATTTTGTTAGATAATTCCTTTGGGGCATAGTCAAACATTTTCATAAGATTTTCTAAATTTTCAGCAAACTGTTTATTTGAGTACATTTTAAAGTCATTTTCCATAAATTACAACCACCTTTTAAGACTTTTAATTCCACAATATTATCACATAAAGAATAATAAGTCAATAAATACAGACCTTTAATTCTAGGCAATAAAAATTAGTAAAACAATTTTATTAAGATAGTAATGAGGGGCAAGAAATATGCCTACTTAAAAATTAAAATATTAGGAGGTATGGAATTATGAAAGCAGAAGAATTCCAAACAAAAGAAAAAGAACAGACAACAATCGCCGAGACATTTGATTTTGAAAACAAAAGAATAGGAGCATTTATTAAACACAGTTGCAGTGACGAGTTAGACATTAAGTTAAAATTTCTTGCAGATTATCAAGAAAAAAATAACATTGAAAAAATTGATTGGTTTTATACAGGGGAGAATGGAGATTACTGGGCATACTATAAAGCCATTACAGACATTTTTGAAGAAAACATAGATATTTTATTAGTAGTAGGAGACCTTGAAGAATTAACACCAGACTATGAAATACTAGAAAAAATTGAACAAAATGTTGAGTTAATAAGGGTGTAATTAAATGGTGGGGTAACCATTCCCCACTACCCCCAATTATGGAAAAGGAGCAAAAGGAAATGAAACAATTAAGAGTTAATAGAGATACAGACACAAAATCATTTTTCAATGAAATGTTTATAAAAGACCTAAGCAAAAAAATGCAAAAAGTTTTTGTAGCAATGGAAAATAAACAATCAAAATAGAATTTACAAGCACATTGAAAAGTAAATATAAAAATTACTAGATACAAAATAATGATACACTTACATAGCCATAGCACGAGCGAGATAAGACCGTCCCAAGCATTGGGTGTAAGTCTGTTGTAACAGATAGGTGCAATTCCTGTGTACTACAATAAAGTAGTAGTTTAGTAATTAAAAAGAACCACACAAACCACACAAAACACACAATCAAACAAACCTAAAAAACAGATAAAAAAATTACAGTAAATAACAATAGGTTGAGCAATCACTTATTGAGTAAGGTAGGTGTATTAGTATATGAAAACAGAATATAAAATAAAAGAGGAATTTTCACAAAATAAAGAAAATTCAAAGACATTAGAACAGATACTTGAAGAAATGTTTACAATATATTTAGTTGAAAAAGTTACCAAGGGGAGTTGAAAGCAACTCCCTTGTTGTTATATAATTCATATCAAGGAAACCTGTTGTTATTTGGAAAGAGGTTAATTATGATAGTAATAACAAACCCAGAAAAATACAATGGGAAAACAGGGTTATATGAAAGACTTTCAAATGAAAAGTTAGAGGTTGTAAACATCAATGGTACAGTAACAAAAAAGGCAAATAAGCAAAGTGGTAGTATAGAAACACAACAGTTGATACTTGAAAAATTTTGTGATAGCAATCATATTAGAGATTTTAAACACTACTACGACGATGGGTTTACTGGTGCAAACTTTGAAAGACCAAATTTTGAAAGACTTTTAGAGGACATTGAAAATGGAGAAATAAATTTAGTAATAGTAAAAGACTTGTCAAGGTTTGGAAGGTCGGACAAAGTACCAGATAGTGTAGAAGAATTTTTTGCCTTAAAAGGTGTAAGATTTATTGCAGTTGACGACAATATGGATACAGGCGAGGTTGCAGACATAAGTAAGATAGACGACGAGTTACATTTAAGAGCATTTTTCAATTCTTGGTATTTAAGAGATACATCAAAGAAGATAAGAAATGGAAAAAGAGCAAGAGCAGAACAAGGTAAGGTAATGGCAGTCTACCCTACTTATGGTTACCAAAAAGACCCAGCAGATAAAAACCACTACATTATAGACCCAGTAATAGCACCAACTGTTAAAAGAATGTTTGCAATTGCAATAGAGGGAAAGACACCAACAGAAATAGGAACGATACTAACAGACGAGGGCATACCAGTACCAAGCGAAGTTGTAGGTAATAATCATACAAGAAAAGGTGCAGTCAAGAGAGGTTGGAACAGAAATACAGTTGTTAAAGTATTACAGAATGAAACTTATTTAGGTTGGGTAGTAAATGGTAATACAAGAAAAGTAAGTTACAAAAATAAGAAAATAGTTAGTGTGCCAAAGGAAGACAGAATACTACGAAAAGGTATGCACGAGCCAATTATAGACGAGGCAACATTTAATCTAGTACAAAGTATGATTGAAAGCCGAAAGTCTACAAGGGTTAAGACCTATGATTGGTTATTAAAAGGTTTGGTATATTGTAAGGAATGTGGCAAGAAGTTAAGCATAGTAGCACAGAAACACCCACATAAAACAACATTCTATTTAAGGTGCAATACTTATGCCTGTAATACACATTTGGGGTTATGCACACCACATAGCAATAACTATGAAAAGTTAGAAAATGCAGTTATAACACAAATCAAAAAGAGGTGTATGGAATTCTTACAAGAGGAAAGGTATCAGCAAATAGCCAACAAATCAAAAGACAAGTTACTAAACAATAGATTTAGTTTAAAAAATCAAATACTATTACAAGAAAAGAAACTGGAAGATACAAACAACATTATTGATAAACTTTACAAGGAAAAATGTTTAGGTAAATTGCAAGAAGAAGATTTTACTAGAATGTATCTATTATATACAGAAGATAGAAAGGCAATAAAGGAATCAATAGAAAAACTTAAACAAGAGGAAGAAGAAAGTAAGACACCTAAAAAAGTTGATATAATGAAGATAGTTAAAGAGTTTGTAAGTTTCAAAGAGATAACACGAGAGATGTTAGTTTCATTGGTAGATAGAATAGAAATAGCAGAAAATAAAGAAATAACTATTTACTATAATTTCAGTATTTTAAATGTTGCAGAGATACAAGACCAACAAGAAGAAAGTAATTTACAAGTAGTTGGTTAAACAATAGTAATAAAATAATATTATTACTATAATAGTACTATTAATATTAGTAGGTGTTACAATAAGTTTGATAGAAAAAAATGGAGTTTTTGAGTATGCAAAGGTGGCAACAGAAGAAACAAATAAACAAACAGCAACAGAAAAGATGAATTTAAAGATAACATCTACTCAGATGAATATTTATGCAGAAGAACAAAGACTTCCAACACTCCAAGAATTTGCAGACGAACTATGTGAAGATAATGAAATAGAATATGTTGAAGTAAAAAGTAAAATAATAGCAAGTGTAGCTAAAATAGATGTTGGAGAAGCACAGACAATATTTACAAAGTTAAAAGAGTATCCATATGAGTTTGAAATAAATTCTTCACTTCAGTTAGCAAGTATAGATGGTGTGAAAATTGCAACTAATAATACTGCTAAAGTAGGACAAAAGAAATATTCAACAGAGGAAACAATTGTGGGTAGTTGGATAGATAATAAACCAATTTATCAAAAAACTTATGTTTTAACTGATTTATCAAAAAATGATGGACTGTTTATTACAATAGATGAAAATGCTAAGAATTATATAGATAAATTTATACACAGTGAGTTTAGAATGACAAGAGCTATTGAGAATGTTCAATTGGCTTCATCATATGATTATGATGCTAATTCTCATTTTGCAGAGATATGGTTTTCAAATGAAAAGGGATTATATATATTTGGAGCATTTGAATATACAGCATTAGAGTGTCATGTTACAGTACAATATACAAAGGTTACAGATTAAACTAAAAGTAAAAGAATATTTGACTTAGGAAACGAAGAAAAATAATATGAAGATATTTTGAAATAATGAAGAAAATAAAAGAAAACAAAGGAGTAGTGAAGATGTTATATAAAGTTGAAATTAGAAAGACGAAAAATAATAGACGTTTAGGAAAACAAGAAGCAATAACTTTAATTGCATTAGTAATTACAATAATACTACTACTTATATTATCAGGAGTAGTAATAAATTTAAGTATTCGGTCAAAATGGGCTTTTAGCTAGAGGAGAAAATGTAACTAATATGTGGAAAGAAGCAAGTATAGATGAGCAGAAAAAATTTAATGAGCTATATGAAGAATTAGAAAATATGGAAATAGAGATACCACAATTACCTTATGAAGGAGTAGGATACAAATTTATTTATGATGGTACTTTAGGGGAAAGTGGTGTAGATGGAAAAAACATGTGTAATGATATTACTGGAGGATGGTCTACAAAAAGGACGAACTATGCTTTAAAAGGTGGAACATTTGATGGAAAAAAATTTGAGTGGTATCATGGTTGGCTTTTTACAAATGATAAAATAAATTTAACAAATTATAAAAAAATATATGTGTCATCGAATATAGTAGAAAATGGATCTGTTATATATAATTATGTTTATGGTTGGAGTAAACAATATGCTAATAATGGAGAAGTTTATCCATATCCAAATAATAATCCATTAATAAATGTAGAAGCAGGTGGAAAAAAAGATTTTGCATATTATGAAAATAAAAGAACTATGGGATTAATTGATATACCAGAAAAATGGGAAGGATATATTGGTATATATTCATGTCATTCAGCAGGCAATACTTATTATTATGATTATCAAACATCTTATGTAAGAAATTTTTGCAATTCAGGCAGATATATAGATGTATATAGTATAGTAGCTTTAAAAGAAGATGATTGGAAAGCATGGATAAAATTAGCTAAAATAGATAGTGATCAATTCACATCACTAAGTGAAATATTAGAAAATGAAGAAGTATTACAAAAGGCTTTTAGTAAGAGGAAAGCAAATGAGTATTTATTAAAGTGCTCAGGAACATTAATGGTTGAAATATTAAAAAATGATAAATCATATAAATTAATTCCAAAAGAATTAATTGCAGAAATGCAAAACAATGAAAATTGGAATCATTTTATGAAAGTATGTGAGCTAAAATAGAAAAAATTTTAATTTTTTCTATTTTAGCTTACTCAGTACAAATTTGGTTAGTTACAGTTCACAGCGTATATAATAAAATCCGCTACGGCTAAGTAATATATTTTATTTTTTCATTTCGCCCTCCAAGCTCACGGGTATTCCCCCGCCTCAATGGGCTGTCGGGTCTTCATTACAAAATAAAATATATTACTTAGTCTTCGCTACTTACTGCTATTGTCTGTGAATTGTAACTTTGGTTAGGAGAAAATCTGAACAAAAAAAATTTTGGATCTTGACAAGCCCTAAGGGAAAATGATATAATCATTAAACTATAAATTACGTTTAGAAACAAAAATTTTGTTAAACATTTTAAATCTTATACTAAATCTTAAAAATAGTAAGGGTGGTCAAGATTAAAATAGTAATCCAGATAACAAATTTTTAGATAGAAAAAAGGTACGTTGGTAAAAAAAATGTGTATTTACCAACATGCCTTTTTGTTGCCGTAATTTAAGACTTATGTAAATTAAATAAGAAGAGGAATTAAATTTTGTATAGAAACTAGTTTGTTTTGGTTTAAGAGCAGTATAACTAAAATGAGTAGTGGAAACTTAATTTAAGAAGGACTTCTTTTTTATATAAAGTTGGATGTTATAGATTAGTTTAGAAACTCTTATGTGTGTTCTAATTTAAGATTTCAAATTTCCAATAACTGCTTAATTTATTTTATGAGGTGATTTTTTTGGTAACAGATATTAAACATGAAAAATGCGTAAGAAAAACATTTGCAAAAATTGAAGATAGTATTGAAATGCCTAATTTAATTCAAGTACAAAAAGATTCTTATAACTGGTTTGTAAATGTAGGATTAGGAGAAGTTTTAAAAGATATATCTCCAATAATTGACTATACAGGAAACTTGGTTTTAGAATTTTTTGACTACTATATGGAAGACAAAACTAAATACACTTTAGAAGAAGCAAAAGAAAGAGATACTACATATTCAACTAGACTACATGTAAAAGTTAGACTTATAAATCGTGAAACAGGAGAAATAAAAGAACAAGAGATTTATTTAGGGGATTTCCCTTTAATGACAGAGAGTGGAACATTTGTTATAAATGGTGCAGAAAGAGTTGTAGTAAGCCAATTAGTACGTTCACCAGGATGTTATTATGCATCTGATTATGACAAAACGGGTAAAAAAATATTTACATCAACAGTAATGCCAATACGTGGAGCTTGGATAGAGTATGAAACAGATGCAAATGATGTATTTTATGTAAGAGTTGACAGAACAAGAAAACTACCTGTAACATCATTATTAAGAGCAATAGGATTAATAACAGACCAACAAATAATAGATATGTTTGGTGAAGAAGATAAAATTCTTGCAACAATACAAAAAGATACTGTAAAAACACAAGATGAAGCATTAATAGAGATATATAAAAAATTAAGACCAGGTGAATTACCAACAGCAGATGCTGCAAGAAACTTATTTAATGGATTATTTTTTGATAATAGGAGATATGATCTTGCAAAAGTTGGTAGATATAAATTTAATAAAAAATTAGGCCTTGCATCAAGAATAGCAAACCAGATAGCATTTGATGATATTATAGATTCTGAAACAGGTGAAGTACTTGTAGAAAAAGATGCAATAATTACAAGTGATAAGGCTTTAGAAATTCAAAATTTAGGAATAAATATTGTAGATGTAAAAGTAGAAGACAAAAAAGTAAGAATAATTGGAAATGGAACAGTAGATATTACTAAATTTGTTGATATAGACTTAGAGATAAAAGAATTAGTAAACTATGAAGTATTAAAGAATATATTAGAAAATACTGACAAAAAGGATTTAAAGAAAATTATAGAAGAAAGAATGGATGAGCTAGTACCAAAACATATTGTGACAGAAGATATTATAGCATCTGTAAATTACATATTAAATTTACAACATGGATTAGGTATGGTTGATGATATTGATCATTTAGGAAATAGACGTATAAGAAGTGTTGGAGAATTATTACAAAATCAATTTAGAATAGGTTTAACAAGATTAGAAAGAGTAGTTCGTGAGAGAATGACAATACAAGATTTAGATGTAGTAACTCCACAAACTTTAATAAATACAAAACCAATAACATCATCAATAAGGGAATTTTTTGGAAGTTCACAATTATCTCAATTTATGGATCAAACTAATCCTTTATCAGAATTAACACATAAAAGAAGAGTATCTGCTTTAGGACCAGGTGGATTATCTAGAGAAAGAGCAGGTTTTGAGGTAAGAGATGTTCACTATACACATTATGGTCGTCTATGTCCAATAGAATCCCCAGAAGGACCAAATATAGGACTTATATCTGCATTATCATCATTTGCAATAATAAATGAATATGGATTTGTAGAAACACCATATAGGAAAATAGATCCTGTAACACATAAAGTAACTGATATTGTAGAATATATGAGTGCAGAAGAGGAAGAAGGACTAAGAATAGCGCAAGCATCAGAACCAATAGACAAAGATGGGAATTTTGTAAACAAGAAAGTAAAAATAAGATATAAAGACGATATAGAAGAAGTTTCACCAGAAAGAGTAGACTATATAGACATATCACCAAAACAATTAGTTTCAGTTGGAGCTGCAATGATACCATTTCTTGAGCATGATGATGCACACCGTGCATTAATGGGTGCTAACATGCAACGTCAAGCAGTACCTTTATTAATACCAGATTCTCCAATAGTAGGAACAGGAATAGAGTATAGAGCTGCAAAGGATTCTGGAATAATGCAAATAGCACAATCAGATGGAACAATACAAAAAGTTACAGGTGATGAAATAGTAATAAAAACAACAAAAGGAGCAATTGAAAGATATCATTTAAGAAAATTTAAAAGGACAAATGGTGGAACTTGTATAAACCAAAGACCAATTGTAGTAAAAGGTGAAAAGGTAAAAGCAGGAGATGTAATAGCTGATGGTCCTTCAACACAAAATGGAGAAATGGCATTAGGTAAAAATGTATTAATAGCATTTGCTACATGGGAAGGATATAATTATGAAGATGCTGTATTAATTAGTGAAAGATTGGTAAAAGAAGATGTTTATACATCTATACATATAGAAGAATATGATTGTGAATGTAGAGATACAAAGTTAGGACCAGAAGAAATAACAAGGGATATACCAAATGTAGGAGAGGACAGTTTAAAAGATTTAGATGAAAATGGAATAATAAGAATAGGAGCAGAGGTAAAACCAGGAGATATATTAGTTGGAAAAGTTACTCCAAAGGGAGAAACAGAATTAACAGCAGAAGAAAGACTATTACGTGCAATATTTGGAGAAAAAGCAAGAGAAGTAAGAGATACATCTCTTAAAGTACCACATGGAGAAGCAGGAACAATAGTTGATGTAAAAATCTTTACAAGGGATAATTCAGACGAGTTAGCTCCAGGAGTAAACCAAGTAATTAGATGTTATATAGCACAAAAAAGAAAAATATCTGTTGGAGATAAAATGGCAGGACGTCATGGAAATAAAGGTGTTGTATCAAGAATATTACCAGTAGAAGATATGCCATTTATGCCAGATGGAACACCTGTTGATATAGTATTAAATCCACTAGGTGTACCTTCACGTATGAACCTAGGACAGGTGCTAGAGGTACATTTAGGAGCAGCAGCAAGAGAATTGGGATGGAAAGTAGCAACACCAGTATTTGATGGGGCAAAAGAGGCTGAAATAACAGAGTTGTTAGAAAAAGCAGGACGTACACCAGATGGAAAAACTATACTATATGATGGACGAACAGGAGAAATGTTTGATAAGCCAGTTACTGTAGGTGTAATGTATATGTTAAAACTACATCACTTAGTAGACGACAAAATACATGCACGTTCAACAGGACCATACTCACTAGTAACACAACAACCATTAGGAGGAAAGGCACAATTTGGAGGACAACGTTTTGGAGAAATGGAAGTTTGGGCATTAGAAGCATATGGAGCAGCACATACATTACAAGAAATATTAACTGTAAAATCAGATGATGTAGTGGGAAGAGTAAAAACATATGAAGCAATAGTAAAAGGAGAAAATGTTCCAGAACCAGGAGTTCCAGAAAGCTTTAAAGTATTAATAAAAGAACTACAAAGTTTAGGGTTAGATGTGCGTTTGTACTCTGAGGATGATAGAGAGCTAGAATTAAAAGAAAACATAGAAGAAGGTATAGACATAAATTTAGAAAGAGAAAAACAACGAAATATATTATTAGATGATGAATTATCAGAAAACTATATAGAAGAAGAAACAGAAGAATTAATAGAAGAAGATGCTGATGAATTGTTTGAAGACTCATTACTAGATGATGAAGATGAAATGTTGTTAGATGATACAGATTTAGGTGTAGATAATCTTATGAATGATGAAGATATATTAGATGATGACAATGAGTAAGAGATTGAATAAATAATTAAATAAAAATCCATAAAAAACTAAAATAATGTACAAAATAAATTGCACAGCAGTGTATCATTATTTTAGTAAGTTATGGATAACAAAATTCATATTCTGAAGGGAGAAAATTAGTGGACGAACTAGAAATATTTGATAAATTAAAAATAGGGCTTGCATCAGATGAAAAAGTTAGAGAATGGTCTAAAGGTGAAGTAAAAAAACCAGAAACTATAAATTATAGAACTCTAAAACCAGAAAAAGATGGTTTGTTTTGTGAAAGAATATTTGGACCAACAAAAGACTGGGAATGTCATTGTGGGAAATATAAAAGAGTACGTTATAAAGGAATTGTGTGTGATAGATGTGGAGTAGAAGTTACAAAAGCAAAGGTAAGAAGAGAAAGAATGGGCCATATAGAGCTTGCAGCTCCAGTAGCACATATTTGGTACTTTAAAGGAATACCAAGTAGAATTGCATTAATGCTAGATATTTCACCTAGAAGTTTAGAAAAAGTTGTATATTTTGCATCATATATAGTTACAGACAAAGGACAATCAGGTTTAATTAAATGTCAAGTACTAACAGAAAAGGAATACCATGAAGCAGAAGAAAAATATGGTAGAGGTTCTTTTAAAGCAGAAATGGGAGCAGAAGCAATTAAAAAATTACTAGAAGAAATAGATATAGAAAAATTAGCAGAAAAACTAAAAAAAGAAATAGAAAAAGCAAGTGAACAAAAAAAGGTAAAACTAGTAAAAAGATTAGATACAGTTGAATCATTTAGACTATCTGGAAATAAGCCAGAATGGATGATTATGAATGTTGTACCTGTAATTCCACCAGAGTTAAGGCCAATGGTACAATTAGATGGTGGAAGGTTTGCAACATCTGATTTAAATGATTTATATAGAAGGGTTATAAACAGAAATAACAGACTAAAAAGATTACTTGAATTAGGCGCTCCAGAAATAATAGTAAGAAATGAAAAAAGGATGTTACAAGAGTCTGTAGATGCTTTAATAGATAATGGTAGAAGGGGAAGACCTGTTACAGGAGCAGGAAATAGACCACTAAAATCATTATCAGATTTATTAAAAGGAAAACAAGGTAGATTTAGACAAAACTTACTTGGAAAAAGGGTTGATTATTCAGGACGTTCTGTTATAGTAGTTGGACCAGAATTAAAAATTTATCAATGTGGACTTCCAAAGGAAATGGCAGTTGAATTATTTAAACCATTTGTAATGAAAGAATTAGTAGGAAGAGGAATAGCTCATAATATAAAAAATGCTAAAAGAATGGTAGAAAAATTAAGACCAGAAGTATGGGATATATTAGAAGAGGTTATAAAAGATCATCCTGTAATGCTAAACCGTGCACCAACATTACATAGATTAGGTATACAAGCATTTGAGCCAGTATTAGTAGAAGGAAGAGCAATAAAATTACATCCATTAGTTTGTACAGCATTTAATGCAGATTTTGACGGTGATCAAATGGCAGTACACGTACCATTATCACCAGAAGCACAAGCAGAAGCAAGATATTTGATGTTATCTGTAAATAACTTATTAAAGCCACAAGATGGTAAACCTGTTACAGTACCAACACAAGATATGATACTTGGAAGTTATTATCTAACAATGGTAGTAGATGGAGAAATAGGGGAAGGTACATATTTTAAAGATATAGAAGAAGCATTAATGGCATATGCAAATGGAGAAGTAGGATTACATGCAAAAGTATTTATAAGAATGTTTAAAGAAATAGATGGTGAGTTAAAACATAAAAAAGTAGAAACAACAGTTGGAAGGGTTATATATAATCAAGAAATACCACAAGATTTAGGATTTGTAGATAGAACTAACCCAGAAAATGCATTTGAACCAGAGATAAACTTCCCAGTAATTAAGAAAAATTTAGGAACAATAGTTGCAAAATGTATAAATGTACATGGATTATCGAGAGCAGCAGAACTATTAGATTATATAAAAGCAACAGGATTTAAATATTCTACAAAAGGTGCTATAACAGTTAGTGTTAAAGATATTATAATACCACCAACAAAGCAAAGTATATTAGATACAGCAGAAGTAGAGGTAGAAAATATAGCAAAACAATATAAACGTGGATTAATAACAGAAGATGAAAGATATGAATCTGTTATTAAGGTATGGGAAGATGTTACAAGTGATGTAACAGAAGCCATGAAAGATAATTTTGATGAATTAAATCCAATATACATGATGGTACAATCAGGAGCAAGACGGAAATATGAACCAGTTAAGACAAGTAGCAGGTATGAGAGGTCTTATGGCAAATACATCTGGAAAAGCAGTAGAAATACCAATTAGATCATCATTTAGAGAAGGACTAGATGCACTAGAATATTTCGTATCAAGCCATGGAGGAAGAAAAGGACTTGCAGATACAGCGTTAAGAACAGCCGATTCAGGATATTTAACAAGAAGATTAGTTGATGTTTCTCAAGACATAATAGTAAGAGAAAAAGATTGCAGAACGCATGATGGAATTGAAATACAAGATATAAAAGATGGAAATCAAATAATAGAGAAATTAGAAGAAAGATTAGAAGGAAGATATCCATTAGAAGATATTGTAGATCCAAAAACAAAACAAGTAATAGTAGATACAGATACGATGATAGATGAAAAAATAGCAAAACAAATAGTAGAGGCAGGATATGATAGTGTAAAAGTGCGTTCAGCATTAGGATGTAGATCAAAACATGGTGTATGTGCTAAATGTTATGGAATGGGTCTTGCAACAAGAGAAGAAGTAAATATAGGAGAGGCAGTAGGAATTATAGCTGCACAGTCAATAGGAGAACCAGGAACACAGCTTACAATGAGAACTTTCCACCAAGGTGGTGTTGCAGGAGGAGATATAACACAAGGTCTTCCAAGGGTAGAAGAACTATTTGAAGCAAGAAAACCAAAAGGACTTGCAATAATTTCAGAAATTGAAGGTAAAGTAAAAATATCAGATGATAGGAAGAAAAAAGAAGTAACAGTAACAAATAAATCTGATTCAAGAACATATACAATACCTTTTGGATCAAAATTACATGTAAGGGATGGAGATGAAATACAAGCAGCAGAACCAATAACAGAAGGTTCAATAAATCCAAATGAAATACTTGAAATTAAAGGGGCACAAGGTGTATATGAATATCTAATACAAGAAGTTCAAAAAGTGTATAGAAACCAAGGTGTTGATATAAATGATAAGCATATCGAAGTAATAGGTAGACAAATGTTAAAGAAGGTAAGAGTAGAAGATAATGGTGATACAGATATGTTTGCAGGTTCATTAGTGGATATATATGAATTTGAAGAAAAGAATCAAAAAGCTGAAGAAGAAGGTAAACGAATAGCAACAGGAAAAAGAACATTACTTGGAATAACAAAAGCATCACTTGCAACAGAGAGCTTCTTATCTGCAGCATCATTCCAAGAAACAACAAGAGTATTAACTGAAGCGGCAATAAAAGGAAAAGTAGATCCATTAATAGGATTAAAAGAAAATGTAATAATAGGAAAATTAATTCCAGCGGGAACAGGTATGAATGTGTATAAAAATATAAGAATAAATACAGAAGAGGATGTTTCTATACAAGAACCACAACAAGATAGTATAGTTGGTGAAGAAGTAGTAGAACAAGAAAAGATGGCTATTGTAGAAGAATAAAAATAAATGTTATAAAAAATTTCCATATTAGTATAAGATTAATATGGAAATTTTTTGTATAATAATAGGAAAAATAATAAAGGCTTAGTTCTATAAATAAGATATATGAATATAATATATAGTGAGGTGTATTATGAATTTTATAGATTTAGAACATAAAGATTTTTATAATAAAAAAATAGGACAAGCTAAAGTAAGGGATAGATATGAGCAAGTATTAATATATTTATTAGCAAGTACTGCTGAAACAAGACAGCATTTTGATGAAATATATAATTTGCAAAAAAATGAAATAAATATAGAGAGTATAAAAGCTCCATGGCAAACAAGTACTAGTATAAATATATGTAGATTTGCATTTAATCTATATGGCGATATTATGTCAGATGAGCCAGAAGAAGGAGTAAGTTATTTATATACTGTAAGTGAAATTATTAAAAAGATAAATGTTGAATGTGCAATAGAAGCATTGCAAATAAGATTTTTTACTTGAAATCGTGTTTGTGACATAAGAAAAATGGCATGGAAGAATAGAAAAAAGAACATGTTATGTATTAAATGAAGTAGAATTTTTTACAGACTATTTAGCAAATTGGAAAATAGAAAAAAGGAGTTTAAAAAAATTTTCCAAAAATGTAGAAAAATGGTAAAATATGTTGTATAATGTAATAAACAAAAGAGTAGCAGTGGATTTAAGCTACTCTTTTAATTATGTAAAAAAAGGAAAAGATAAATGGAAATAAATGATAAAATATCAAAACAAATTACTGAAACTTCATATTTAACAACTGATAATACAAAAAGATATAGACCCATACTAAGATATTTTTATGAGCAATATGAAAGAATAAATTATATGCTATATAAAGAAGATGTATGGAATGAATTAAATAAAAAAGCAAATTTTGAAAATTATACGATAGAAATGTGTGAGAGTGATTTAACTCAATTAGTGAATTGGGGAAATTTGACAGCATTGCAAGATACTAATAATGTTTCAACAGTAGAAGAATTTAAGCATAGAAAATTTAGATATCAATTAACAGAATATGCAGTTGAAATAGAAAGATTAGTAATTAAATTAGAAAATTTACATATTGAAGGTGCTTCATTAGAACCAAAATTAATAGAAAGAATAAAAGAGGAAATTCAAAATATTGAAAAAACATCTTTAAAGGATGAAACAGAGGTATTGAGTTTATGGGAAAATATAAATAATGATTTTAAACGTTTAAATCAAGATTATCAAGATTACATTAAAACTTTTTATAATGTAAAAATGGAAGAAGTTGCAAAACATAAGCAATTTATAGTTTATAAGAATGATTTAGTAAGATATTTAAGAGAATTTATAAAATTACTTCAAGATAATTCATATATAATTGAAGAAGAACTAAAAAAGTTAGAACCAAGAACACAAGAAAGATTTTTAGAAAAAGTTTATTTAGGACAAAAAAGGATTGTTAGAATAGATAAGTTAGATGAAGAAATTGATGAAGAAGAAGTATTAAATAGGAATAAGGAAAAGTGGCAAAATATAAAAAGATGGTTTATTGGTGATGGCATACATTCTAGTGAAGTTGAAAAAATAAATGAAAAAACAACAGAAATAATAAGAAAAATAACAAGAATAGCAAACCAAATAGCAGAATCAAAAGGAAATGTAAGTAGCAAAAAGGCACAATATAAGAAGATTTGTGAAATGTTTGCTAAAACTAAAGATTTACAAGAAGCACATAAACTTTCTAGTTTAGTATTTGGAATGTTTAATACAAGGCATATAAAAGGAAATTATGTAAGACAAACAGATAGTATAAGTAGTAGTCTTTTAGAAGAGTTGCCAAATGAATATGAAATAAAGCCACGTATTAGAGAATATAAAGAAAAATATCCTAAAATTGCAATTGTAGATAGAAAAAAAGAAAAAGAGGAGCAAATACAAAATTATTTAAAACAAATACAAGAAAATCAAAGAGAAATGCAAAAATATATAAGTGATGGAAAAATTTGCATAAAACAATTACCAGTAGTAAAAAGCAATGTTAGAAAAACATTACTAAAATGGATAAGTAAAGCAGGTTTAACACAAGATAAGCAAATAACAATAGAGGATGGAAAAAAGATTAAATTAATTTATCCAAAAGATAAAGAAAGATGTGTACTTGAGTGTGAAGATGGAAAATTAGAAATGCCAGCATTTGAATTAGAATTTGTAGAATAGATAATATTAATATTTAAGACACAAATTAAAGTAGAGTAAATCATATCTATTATATAAATGGCTTTTAAAGAAGATACTGTAAAGTGTGACAATAAAAGAGTCAATTTAAAAGAACGGGGGAAATAGATTTGACAACATTTGAGAAATTATTAGAAAATTTTTGGTTTGTAAAAGATATAGATGTAGATGAATATAATTTAATAAAAAGAGATTTAAGTGATGAAACACAGGATTTTATAAAGAATAAGCTAGGATATAAATTAATAGTAAATCCATATATTATAAAAATGGAAAAAATTCCTGGAAAACCGCAAGCTTTTATGGGTATAGAAAGTTTTAATTCGAAATTAGAATATATTTTTCTATGTTTGATATTAATTTATTTAGAAGAAAAAAGTAAAAAAGAGCAATTTGTATTATCTGGATTGATAGATTATATACAAAATTTAATAGCAGAAGTCAATATAGAAGAAATAAAGATTGATTTTACGATGTATTCACAAAGAAAAGCAATGGTAAATGTATTAAGATTTATAAAAGCAATGGGGTTTATTGTAGTTTATGATGGTGATGAAGGCAAATTTGCAGAAGATATAGAAAGTGATGTTTTATATGAGGTGACAGGCGCATCGAAATATTTTATGAGGAATTTTTCTAGTAATATAACTGATTGTAATTTATATACAGATATTTATGAAAAAGAGCAATTAGGTTTAGAACAGGATAAAGGTAAAGAAAGAAGACAAAGAATTTATAGAAGATTATTTACAGAAAATGTAGTATATAAAGAAGAAAATGATGATCAAGACTATAATTATATAAAAAATTATAGAAATGTTATTAACCAAGATGTAGATAAAATGTTAGAATCAACATTAGAAGTACATAAAAATGGTGCTTATATTTTACTTACTGAAAATAAGAATTTTAAGAATACATTTCCATCTAATAAGGCCATATCAGATGTTGTAAGTTTCATAAACTCAGTAATAGTACGCAAGGTAAAAGATGAAGAGTTTAAAAGTAATATAGATGATACAATAAATATTTCAGAAGTTGAAATGTCAAAATTAGTAAGAGAAGTAAAAGAAAAATACAGTAAAGGTTTTAGTAAAGAATTTAGAGAATTAGAAGAAGATAAATTATTAATAGAAGTTGTAAAATATATGAAACAATTTGATATGATTAGATATGATGAAGAAACAAAAGATTTTGTGATTATGCCAATATGTTTTAAAATTATTGGAAAATATCCAAAGGATTTTTAAAGTGAGAAAGGAAAGAAATTTAGATGGAGCAAATTAATGAAAATAATAGATGGGAAATAAAGAAAATAGGGTTATTGAATTATTGGTGGTATGATGAGGAGGAGTTTGAGTTTTCTGATGGAAGATTAATTCTAAGAGGAACAAATGGTTCTGGAAAAAGTGTAACAATGCAAAGTTTTATACCACTTTTATTAGATGGAAATAAATCACCAGAAAGATTAGATCCATTTAATACAAAAGCAAGAAAGATTGAAGATTATATATTAGGATATGGAGATAGTATAAAAGAAGAAAATACTAGTTATTTATATATGGAGTTTTGTAAAAAGAAGACTCAAAATTATCTTACAATTGGAATGGGGTTAAGAGCTAAGAAAAATGCAAGTGTAAGTTTTTGGGGATTTGTAATAAAAGATGGAAGAAGAATTGGAAAAGATATATTTTTATATAAAGATTTAGGAAATAAAATACCATTAACAAAGCAAGAATTAAAAAATAGAATTGGTGAAGGAGGACAAGTTGTTAATACAACAGCAGAATATGCAAGTCTTGTAAATGAGAATATTTTTGGTTTTGAAACTATGGCAGAGTATCAAGAATTTATTAAATTGTTAATAGAAATTCGAACACCAAAATTATCAAAAGATGGTTTTAAACCATCAATTATTACAGAAATTATGTCTAATAGTCTAAGAGGATTATCAGAGGATGATTTAAAAGCAATTTCTGAATCTATTGAAAATATGAATAAAACAAAAGAGCAATTAGAAATGTTAGAAATTAGTAATAAAGCATTAAAACAAATTGTTGTGCCATATGATAATTATAATAAACGTGTTTTATATGATAAAGCAAAAAAATATGATGTAATTCAAAAAAGATATGTAAAAGTTCAAAAAGAGGAAAAAGATATAATAAATAGTTTAAGGACATTAGCTGAAAATTTGAAGCAAAAAGAAGATAGAATGCAAGAGGTTGAAAAAGAGTTAAATGTATATAAATTTAAACAAGAAGAATTAAAATCAAATGAATTATGGAAGCAAAAAGAACAGCAGATAGTAATGCAACAGCAAGTAGAAGAGATTAAACAAGAATTAAAGCAAAAAGAAATTGTAGAAGAAGACAAAAAAACAGCAATTAGAAAAAAAGAAGAAGAAAAAAAGAAGGCAAAAGAAAATTATGAAAGTAGCAAAGACAAATTTGAAACAGTAAAAAATGAGATGGAACAAATAGCAAAGCAAATTGATTATGACGAATATTTCTTTCAAATAGATGAAATAAAGTTAGACAAAAGACATGAATATCACGCTTTTCAAGAAGATATAAAAAGATATATAACAAAAATAGAAAATGGAAAAAGAGCATTAGAAAAAGAAGAGTTAGCACAACAAGAATATGAAAATGCTTTAGAAAATTTAGATAAGGAAAAAGCAATAAAAGCAAAACAAGAAGCTAATACTACAAAATCAAGAATTGAGTTAGAAGAAAGTAAAGAAGCATTTATAGAAGAGATGTATGAATGGGAAAAAGGAAATGAATTACTAAAATTAAATTCTACACAATTAAACGAATTATCAAAAAAAGTACAAAGTTATGGCGAAAATACAGAATATGGAGATATTCAATATGCTTTAAATGAGCCATATAATGATAAAAAACAAGAAATATTAAATTTAAAGGCAGGTAAAAATGCTGAAAAAGAAAATATAGAAAATGACATTATTCAAATTAATGAACAAATTGAGGAATGGAAAAATTTAAAAGAGCCAGAACCTTTAAGAACTAAAAGAGTAGAGGAAAATAGAAAAAGATTACAGCAAAAAAATATACCATTTATAGAATTTTATAATGCAGTAGATTTTAAAAAGGAATTAGATGAAAATACAAGAGGAAATTTAGAAACAGCTCTTTTAGATATGGGAATATTAGATGCATTAATAATACCAAAGGAATATGTAGAAAAAATAAGACAAATAGATATAGATTTTGTAGACAAATATTTATTTGAAAAAACAATAGAATTTAAACATGATTTAACACAAGTTTTAAATGTTAGATTACCACAAAATGCTAAAATTAAAGAAGAAACAGTATATAATGTTTTAAAAAGTATTATGATTGAAGATAAAAATGCAGATACATATGTGAATGAAAAAGGTGAATACAAAATAGGAATTCTAGAAGGTATGATAGATAAAACACAACAAGCAAAATTTATTGGGCTAGAAGCAAGAAAGGAATATAAACGAAAGATTATAGAGGATTTACAATCACAAATTGAGATCTTAAAAATTCAAAAAGAAGAAATTCAAAATGAACTTTTACTATTAGAACAAAAGTTAAAGATTATAGAAAATGAATATAAAAATTTTCCAAACAAAGATAATATAGAAAAAGCGTATAGTAATTTAAGAATTAATATTATTAATTTAGATGCTATTAAAATAAATTTAGAAAAATTAGAAGATGTATTAAGTGAGAAAATTGAAAAGTTGAAACAAGCAAAAGATGAAACTAAAATTCAAACATCAAAATTAAAATTTAAAGCCACAATAGATGCATATGTGCAAAATCTTGAACTAGCACAAGGGTTTAAAGAGTATATATATGAAATGGAAAAAGAACATAGTAAAATTATAAATGAGAATGAAAAATTAATAACTATAAATGAAATAATAGAGGATTTAAATGAAGACTTAGATACAATATTATATGAAAAAGGTAAAAAAAGTACTCTTCTTCAAACTTTAAATGGAAAAATAGAAAGTATAAAAGAAATGCTATCTGGTGATATGCAAGACTTAGAAAAACAAATGGAAGAGTGTTTAGAAAAACTAGATAGATTACCAAAAGAGAAAGATACTTTATTAGTTGATATAACAAAAATAAATTCGGAGTTAGAAAAACAAAAAGAAAATAATATAAACATAAATTGCATGTTAAATAGTTTAGAAAAGCAGACAGATATTGCAAGAGAGATATTTAAACAAGAGCTAGATTTAAAATATGTAATAGATGAATATGAAGAAATAAGTAAGGTGCTACAAAAAGTTTTAGTACAATATTCATATTTTGAAAAAGATCCAAAAACAACAACTAATTATTATGAAATATTAGTTGAAAAATATCAAAACAATAATAGTAATTTAGTAGATTACAATTTATCATTAGGACAAATATTTTTGCAAGAGATTGATGAGCAAGAAGGAGAAATTAAAGAATTAAAACAAACAAGGATAAGGAATGATATTACTTGTTTTGTAAATGGTAAAAAGGTAGATTTAAATTTATTAAATAAATACATAGAAGACACAATAGAAGAAACTAAAAATTTAGTTGATGATGAAGATAGACATTTATTTGAAGAAATTTTAATTGGAACAGTTGGAAGAAAAATAAGAGAAAGGATATATGCTGCAAAATCTTGGGTTGAGTCAATGAATAAACTAATGAAAAGTCTTAATACTTCAAGTGGATTATCATTTAGTTTAAATTGGAGGTCAAAATCTGCTGTAGATGAAAACGAAATGGATGTAAGAGAGATTGTAGATATACTAAATTCAGAAGCAGAATTGTTAAAACAATCTGATATAAAGAAGGTAGCAACACACTTTAGGGCAAAATTTGCAAAAGTTGAAAAGGAATTTAAAGAAAAAGGAGCGATTGTTCCATTTTATAATATAATAAAAGAAGAATTAGATTATAGAAAATGGTTTGAATTTCAATTTATGCATAAAAAGACAAATGAACAATCAAAAGAACTAACAAACAATGCTTTTTTCAAACTAAGTGGTGGAGAAAAAGCAATGGCAATGTATATACCACTTTTTGCATCAGTTTGTGCTAGATACCAAAGTGCTAAAAAAGATTGTTTACGAATAATATCATTAGATGAAGCATTTGCAGGAGTTGACGATAATAATATTAGAGATATGTTTAGAATTTTATCTGAATTGGATTTAGAATATGTAATCAATTCACAAGTACTTTGGGGAGAGTATGATACTATACAAAGTTTATCAATTTGTGAATTAATTAGTGATATAAACCAAAAGATAGTATCTGTAATGAGATATCATTGGAATGGAAAGAAAAGAGTGTTTATTAATGGAAATGATGAGTGAAGTAAATTTAGAATCTAAACAACTTGCCCAATATTTTAAAGCAAAACCTGAATATGCAAGATTACTAAAAGGAATAAAAAATAAGTATATATCTTTAGGGGAAATAAAGGGAAATGTTATTATAAATAATCCAGATAAAAGTGAAAAACAACTTTTATCTGGACTTATGAAAAAGGATTATTCAAGTAATAAAACTATAAGTATAAATTTACAAACATTACAACAAAGGATTGATAATAGCAAATTTTGTGGGGCTTCTTTAAAAGGAATGATTTATGAATATTTTAAAGAAGAGATAATAACGAAAAAGGAATGTAAAGGACAATATGAAATAGAGTTAGAAGAGTTTTTCAAAGATATAATAAATGAAAATATAGATACACTAATATATAGTTATCTTAAAGAAATAATAAGTACTAAAAATGATATTTTTCATAAATGGAAAAAATATTATAATAAAGATAAAAGGGAATTGAAAATAGCTTTAATAAATGCGTGTAAAGGTATAAATAATCTACCAAAACAGAAAATGAGAATACCAGCATTTGCAAGTAATTTAACAGGAAATCCGCATTTATTAGATAAAAACACATTATGTGGTAAAGTATTTATAATGTTGATGTGCTATATAAAAAAAATAAAATTGCCACAAAATTCAGAAGAACTTGCAGAAATTTACTATAATAATAATTTATTAATTGATGATGTTTCAAATATGGTATTATGTAAAAATATAACAGGTTTCATAGAAGATGAAGAGATTATTAAAGACAATCAAAAAACTATTAAATACATACAGCATTCAGGTTTATGTGGTTTTGCTAATAATAATGAACCAATTTATTTAAATTTATATAATTTATCTAATATAGCGTTTTTAAGCGAAAATGGTAAATATAAAAAAGTTGTTGTTATGGAAAACCCAACAGTATTTATGGAAGTTTTCCAAAGGTGCAAAAGAAAGGATTTTCCACTAATTTGCACATATGGACAAGTTAAACTTTCAGCATTAATTTTGTTAGATATGCTTGTAGATAAAAAGTATAAAATATATTATTCAGGAGATATAGATCCAGAAGGAATAGGAATAGCTGATAGATTAAAAAATAGATATAAACAAAATTTATATTTTTTAGGATTTGATTTAAAAACATATAAGCATAATTTATCAAATGTAGAGTTATCTGAAGAAAGACTAAAAAAATTAAATAAAATTAAAAGTGACGATTTACAACAGATATGTAGAGAATTAAGAGTAATAAAAAAGGCAAGTTATGAAGAAAAAAATATTAATGAAATAATTAATTTTATTGACAATACTATATAGATAATTGGTATATAAGCATTTAATTAAATATGATTACGACAAAAGTTCTAATATAAACTACATATGAATACAATATACAAAACAACGTAATTCATAAGGGGGGCTTTCTTTTGGGAAAAATATACATAGAAGAACGTGCAGTAAATTTAGCACAGTATATTATAGATAGTGGAGATACAGTAAGAGGAGCAGCTAAAAAATTTGGAATAAGTAAAAGTACAGTACATACGGATGTAACACTAAAGAACGGTAGAAAAAGAATTTGCAGACAAAATTGCAACAGAACAAGTTTTATACCAAATGCAGGGCATATCAATAGTGAAGGTAGATATGATACATTTGAAAATATAGTAAGTTATTTAGAGAGTGAATTTACTTTTATTTAAGTAAATTAGAAATTATGAACAAAAATAAATAAGAAAGCACATATTAAATGTTTAGTAGTTAAAATAGAAAAAAAGAGGAGAAATCATGGGATTTTTGACAGTGAAAGAATATGAAAAAAGAAAGAGCAAAGAGATTAGAGAAAAACTAATTTCTCTGCTCTATAATATATATTGACATGTATGTAGATATAAATTAGGGAATATAGATTATAAAAAGGAGGAACTTATATGATAGAAAATATAACAGTTTTATGCCATAGTAGTATAAAAATTAATAAAGAAAAAGTAATATATATAGATCCATTTAAAATAGATAAAAATTATAATGATGCCGACATAATTTTTATAACACATGACCATTATGACCACTATTCGGAAGAGGACATAAATAGAGTAAAGAAAAAAGATACAGTTATTATAGTGCCAGAAGAATTATTAACAAAAGTATTAAGAAAAGGATTTAGACAAGATTATATAATTACAGTAGAGCCAAATCAAAAATATATGGTAGATGGAATAAAAATTGAAACAATACTAGCTTATAATATAAACAAGCAATTTCATCCAAAAGAAAATGGATGGGTGGGATATATTATTGAAATAAAAGGTACTAAATATTATATTGCAGGAGATACAGATATAACTGAAGAAAATAAAAAAGTAAGATGTGATGTAGCATTTGTTCCAGTTGGGGGTACATATACAATGGATTTTAAAGAAGCAGCTAATCTTATAAATGAAATACAACCTAAAATAGTAGTACCAATACATTATGGAAGTGTTGTTGGAACAAAGCAAGATGCAATAGGTTTTTCAAAGCTATTAAATCCAAAAATAGAATGCAAAATATTGATGAAATAAATAATTATATTTATATAAATATATTAATTAGATTATGAAAAACGTAGTGTTACAGTTCACAGCGTATATAATAAAATCCGCTACGGCTAAGTAATATATTTTATTTTTTCATTTCGCCCTCCAAGCTCACGGGTATTCCCCCGCCTCAATGGGCTGTCGGGTCTTCATTACAAAATAAAATATATTACTTAGTCTTCGCTACTTACTGCTATTGTCTGTGAATAGTAAAAACATAGTTTAATAATAAATACTTTATTCTTAGAAAAATATGGATAAACAATTTAAACAGTGATATAATAATAAAGTAAATTTATGTAAGAAAGATGTGATGTTATGATAGAAAGAAGAAAAGTTGTTTTAGTAGGTACAGGGTTTGTTGGTATGAGTATGGCATATTCATTATTAAACCAAGGAGGAATTAATGAGTTAGTTTTAGTAGATATAATGAAAGATAAAGCTCAAGGCGAGGCAATGGATTTAGCACATGGAATGCCATTTGCACCAAGTAAGGTAGATATAAAATCTGGAGATTATGAAGAATGCAAAGATGCAAATATTGTTGTAATAACAGCAGGATTAAATCAAAAGCCAGGTCAGACAAGATTAGAACTTGCAAAAGCAAATGCTAAAATAATAAAAGATATTACAATACAAGTAGTACAAAGTGGATTTAAAGGAATATTTGTAGTAGCAAGTAATCCTGTAGACTTAATGGCATATGTAGTTTATAAAACATCAGGATTTCCAAGTAGCAAAATAATAGGATCTGGAACGGTGTTAGATACATCAAGGTTACGTTTTTTATTAGGGGAATATTTACAAGTATCTAGTAAAAATGTTCATGCATATATAATGGGAGAACATGGAGATTCATCTTTTGTTCCATGGTCACATTGCTATGTGGGATGTAAAAAATTAGTAGATGTTATGGAACATAATAAAAAAGATATAAAAGATTTAGATAAAATTTATACAGGAGTACAACAAGCAGCATATGAAATAATAGATAAAAAAAAGGCAACATACTATGGAATAGGTATAGCTTTAACTAGACTAATAAAAGCAATATTAGGTGATGAAAATTCTATTATGACAGTATCAACATTTTTAAATGGAGAGTATTCTCACAAAGGAATATTCATTGGAGTACCTGCTATAATAAATAGAAAAGGGGTAAGAGAAGTTTTAGAATTAGAACTACAAAAGGAAGAACAAGAGAAATTTGATGCTAGTTGTAATATACTACAAGACAATATAAAACAAATAGCAGATGATATAATAAATAATTAAACAAAAAGAATTTTTAATAAATATTAGAATATAAATAAAAGAATAGCATTAGCTATTCTTTTATTTATAAAGGAGAGTGTTTAATTATGAAAAAAATAAAAATTATTATTGCATTACTATTAATTATGGCAATTTGTACAACAGTTTTTTACTTTTTTTATAAAAATAATTATAAAACTGCAAATTTAGGAAATACTAATCTTAAGGAAGAAGACATAAAAGAATATATTTTAAATATTAGCTCTTATGAAGCTGAGGTTACAGTAAATGTAAATAGTAATAAAAATACGAATAAATATGTAATGAAACAACAATATACAAATAAAGGAATATTTAAACAAGAGGTGTTACAACCAAGTAATATACAAGGATTAACAACTAAATATGAAGATGGAAAATTAGTAATAGAAAATACAAAATTAAATCTAAAGCAAATTTATGAAAATTACGAATATGTTTCAGAAAATTCACTTTGTTTGAATACATTTATCGAAGAATATAAAAAAAGTAATAATTCAAAATTTATAGTAGAAGATAAACAAATAATAATGCAAACAAAAACTCAAGATAGTGAAAATAAGAAAGTATCAAATAAGAAATTATATATAGATAAAAAAACAGCAAAACCAATTAAATTAGAAATAGAAGATATTAACCAAAAAATGCTAGTTTACATATTATATAATGAGATAAAAATAAATAGTACAAATCAAAAAGAATTACTAGCATAAAAAATAGTAAAACAAAAAACCTAATAACTATATTTTTAATCTCAAGCTAAAATTAAAATATATCTAATAAATTCGAAACTAAAAAATACTGTAATATCAGGAGTGAAGAAAATGGTAGTTAAAAGAGGGGATATGTTTTATGCAGATTTAAGTCCAGTAGTTGGATCTGAACAAGGAGGAGTTAGACCTGTATTAATAATACAAAACGATATGGGAAACAAATACAGTCCAACAGTAATAGCAGCAGCAATAACATCACAAACAGGAAAAAATAAATTACCAACACATATAGAATTAGGTTCTAAAGATTATGGATTAAAATCAGACTCAGTAGTACTTGCTGAACAAATAAGAACAATAGATAAAAGCAGATTAAAAGAAAAAATAGGGCATATAGATGATAATGAAATAATTAATCAAATAAATAATGCCTTAGGAGTAAGTTTTGGACTAGAGGAGTAAACAAATATCAATAAAAAGAGTATAGAGAAGAAAATTTTCTATACTCTTTTTGGGGTTAAAACCATTATATAAAACAAAAAGCAATATACTTAAAAGGAATTTCTAAAGAGCAAATTAATGATATTTTATAAATACCACCAATACATTTGATATAGCAAGCTCTTTGAAGATTTTTATATAAAAAACTATTAAAACAGTAACAAAAAAAATAAAAAAATTTTAAAAAAAGCTTGCAAAATTAGAGAAGTTATATTAAAATTTAACTAAAGTGGTACGAAGTGGTAAAAAGTGGTTTGAAAAGGAGCGAGGTGACAGGTAAGTGTTTATAGGTGAATATGAACATAATGTAGATGCTAAAGGAAGAGTTATAATGCCTTCTAAATTAAGAGAAGACATAGGCGACAAGTTCATTATAACCAAAGGACTTGATGGCTGTTTATTTGCTTATTCACAAACCGAATGGACAAACTTCGAAGAAAAACTAAAAGCACTACCACTTGCACAAAAAAATGCTAGAAACTTTGTAAGATTCTTTTTATCAGGAGCAGTAGAATGTGAAATAGATAAACAAGGAAGATTCTTAATACCATCTAATTTAAGAGAACATGCCAGACTAGATAAAGAAATAGTAATAATTGGAGTAGGTACAAGAATAGAAATTTGGAACAGAGAAACTTGGAAAGAATATAGCAGTGATGAAAATATTTCTGCTGATGAAATAGCAGAAAATATGACAATGTTGGGTATATAACTTTTTTAAAGTTTATATAAATGTACAAAAGATAAATATCAAGGATATTTAAAAAAGGTGCAAAACTAAAGAAAAATTAAAATTTAAGAATACAAAAGATAAAAAAATTAAGAACAAAAGATAAAGTTATTCAAATAAAAGAAAAATAAAATCAAAAGATAAGCTATACAAAAGATAGAAAAAGTAAAATCAAAAGATAAGTTATACAAAAGAAAAAATGTAAAGTCAAAAGATAAGTTATACAAAAGAAAAAATAAAGTTAAAAGAAAAGTTATACAAAAGAAAAAAGTAAAGTTAAAAGATAAAGCTATACAAAAGAAGAAAAAAGTAAAATAAAAAGATAAAAATATACAAAAGAAGAAAAGTATAATATTAATATATAATATTAAGAATTTCAAAAGACAAATTACATAGGTACATAAAGAATGGTAAAAGTACCAAAGATGATATAAATACTAAAGAAAGAAGAAAAAAGAATATGCAGCAGTTGGTATTTTCTAATGCCAACTGTTATGCTATATTATAAAAACAAGAGGTGCAAAGTGGAGTTTAACCATAAACCAGTATTATTAAATGAATGTATACAAGGATTAAATATTAAAAAAGATGGTATTTATATAGATGGTACTATGGGAGGAGCAGGACATAGTTTACAAATAGTAAAAAACTTGTCAAAAGATGGAATGCTTATTGGTATAGATAGAGATACTAAAGCATTAGAAAGTGCCAAAGAGAGATTAAAACAATTCGACAATATAAAATACATACATGGTAACCATGATAATATAAAAAACATATTAGAAGAAATAAAAGTAGAAAAAGTAGATGGAATACTATTAGACTTAGGAGTATCATCATATCAAATAGATACACCTGTAAGAGGATTTAGCTACATTCAAGAAAGCCAATTAGATATGAGGATGGATACAACACAAACATTAACAGCAAAAGAAGTAGTAAATACATATAAAGAAGAAGATTTAGCAAAAATAATATATGAATATGGTGAGGAAAAGTTTAGTAGGCAGATTGCAAAAACAATATGTGAATATAGGAATAAAAAGCAAATAGAAACAACATTGGAATTAGTAGATATAATAAAACAAGCTATACCATTTTTTGATAAAAATGGAGGGCATCCAGCTAAAAGAACATTTCAAGCAATACGAATAGAAGTAAATAATGAAATAGAGCCATTATATAATACAGTAATAGACTGTATACATAGTTTAAAACAACAAGGAAGGCTATGTATAATAACATTTCATTCATTAGAAGATAGAGCAGTAAAAAAAGCATATAATGATGCACTTGGAAAATGTACATGTCCAAAAGAATTACCATATTGTGTATGCAATGCAAAGAATTTAGGAAAAATAGTAAATAAAAAACCAATATTACCAACAAAAGAAGAACAACAAAATAATATAAGATCAAAAAGTGCAAAATTAAGAATATTTGAAAAGGTATAAATAAAAATAGGGAGGTGAGATTATGGCATATAGTAATAGATACCAATATGAAACAAGTCCACGAAAATTAGAACCAGAATATAGACCTATAAAAAAGAAATATCCTAAAAAAAGTACAGCAAAAAAGATAAAAGAAGAACCTAAAAAATATCCTAAGAAGAAAATAAAAAGTAAAAGACAAATTAAGTCACAACTTAAAATTATAGGATATGTAGTAGTAGTTTTTTCAATACTATTGGCCATAAGCTATAGAAATTCTCTAATAAACGAAAATTTTGCACAAATAAAAAAATTAAGAGCGGATTTAGCATCAATTGAAAAAGAAAATGAGCAACTACAAGTAAATATAGAAAATAATCTAAACTTAAAAACAGTAGAACAATCTGCACAAGAACAATTAGGAATGCAAAAATTAAATAGTTCACAAAAAGTATATGTAAATTTACCAAAACAAGATTATATAGAACCTGCAACAGAAGAAATAAAAAAAGAAGAGAACACAAATTGGTTAAAGAAAATAATAAAGATATTTATAGGAAAATAAAGAATAAATTTGAAAATGTTATTCTTTATTTTTATTATTATAAGAAGGATCTATTCTTTAATAAAAAAGAATGTAAAAATAAAAGCATAATAAATATAGCTGGTTAAATAAACAGTTACATAATTTGCTAGATTCCTATAAATAGGATATAATAGATATGTATTAAAAACATTATATTTAAAAGCATTACAACTCTAAGGTAAAAGTTTTATTAAAATCCATTGACAACAAGAAACATTTGTTTTAAAATGTGAATAGACTATATTTACAAAACTAAAAAAGTGATAAAAGCATAAAAAATTTAAATTTGTATGTTAGAATATATAAAAAGAAAGAGAAAATCATATGTTAGAAGAGTTAGAAAAGTTAATTGATTTTATACAAACGGAATATATTGATTTTACACAACAATGGGAAAATAACTATTATTATTCAAAAATAAATCTAAAAAGTACCTTAGTTCGTGAAGTCTTAGAAAATAAAATACTTTTAGATTCAATAATTAGTTATAGAGAATTTATTAATGAAAACAATATACAATTACTAATGGATTTTAAGCAGTTTAGTACAGAGAAATCAAAGGTTAATATCAGGACAAAAGCTAAAAACTCCATAGAATATAAAATAAAAAATTATATGGAAAATCATGAGAATGGAAAAGTACCAATTAACAAGTGTTTTAATGATTTATTTGGGATAAGAATTATTTGCGAAGATAAACTTACTTATAACAAAATTGCTAATTTGATAAACAATAAATATAGTGAATTAAAGTGTATTGATTCTTCTAAAAAAGATTACAAAGCAACACATATATATTTTAAAAAGAACAATTTTAATTTTCAATGGGAATTACAAGTATGGAATAAAGTAGATGAGATAAACAATATAGAATCGCATGAAAAATATAAACAAGATTATGTTAGATGGGAAAGGGAAAATAAAGGAGGGAATAAATAGTGGTAACTCATTTTATATTTATGAGCAGTTCATATTCATTAGGAACAAGAATTGCGCTTGATTTTATAGTGAGAGAAGCAAGCATACAAGAGGAATTGAAAAAAGACTTAGACAAAATTATTTCACAATGTGGTAGAGATGTATCTATTTCAACTCATATGATACAAGGCGATGACGAAACATGGGAATCAGTTTGCATGGCAGATCACTTTTTCAAAGGGGTTAAAGTAATAGAAGATTTAGAAACATTTATCAGTTTAATAAAAAAGGATAGAAAACTACAGGGAATAGATGTAGCAAAATATATTTTATCAAAAATTACATGTACTCAATTAAAGTTGCAAAAGTTAGTGTATTTATGTTTTGCGGATTATTTATGCGATACAGGAAAAATATTATTCACAGATAAAATTTATGCTTTTAAGTATGGTCCTGTTGTAGATACTGTATATAAAAAATATAAAGAATATGGATATGAAGCAATTGAAGAAGAAAAGGGGGATATTGATACTGAAGGTATATTTGAAATGCCAGCAAAAAGTAGAATATTGTTTGCAGAAGATGGAACAGGAAAAATAGTTAACATAGAAAAAACACTAAAAAAGTATGGAAATTTAACAGCAACAGAATTAGTTCATTTGACACATAGGGAGTGTTCACCATGGAATAAAACTTATAAGGGAGAAGAAAGAGCATATTCGCAGATAGGATTAAATACAATTAAAGAATATCATAAATTCGAAACAATATAATTTTTTTAGTTTAATTTATTTGTATAATTTACAAATTATATTATTTGGAATTTATTAGATACTTTTTCATTTATAGAATTAGATAACATAAAAACTATTGAAAAAGATAGTATATTTATGGTATAGTGACATAAATACTAAATGGAGGGAAAATTAAAGTGAGAATATTATTAACAAGACATGGTCAAACAGATTGGAATGTATTAAAAAAAATACAAGGATGTACAGATATAGAGTTAAATGAAAAAGGAATTGAGCAAGCAAAAGAGGCAAGGAAAAAATTATTAGAATATGATATTGATTATATTATAGCATCGCCATTAAAAAGAGCTAAAAAAACAGCAGAAATAATTAATGAAGGAAGAAATATCCCTTTAATTGTAAGTGATGATATTAAAGAAAGAAATTTTGGAAAATTCGAAGGTAAAACAGCCAAAGAAATTGATTTTGATGAGATATGGAATTATAAATTAAATAAACAATATAAACATGCAGAAAGTGTGGGAGAAGTATTTGATAGAGTTAGTGGATTTATGAATAATTTGAAACATAAATATGATGATAAAACAGTACTTCTAGTAACTCATGGAGGAATATGTGTACCAATTAGAGCATATTTTGAAGGAATACCAGAAGGAATGGATGTTTTAAAAGGAATGGGGCTAGACAATTGTCAAATAAAAGAATATAATCTATAAAACCATAATAGTATTTTTCTTTATTATAAAATTAAAAAAATAGCATATAATAAAGAAAAATATTATTGGAGGTTTTTTATGTTAAAGATGAAGGAATTACCATATAATTTGAATTCATTAGAGCCTTATTACTCTAAAGAAACTTTAGACATTCATTATAATGTTTTATATAAAGGATATGTGGATAATACAAATAAAACAGAAGAAAAATTAAAAATAGCAAGACAAGAAAATAATTTTCAAAATATTAAATGTTTAGAAAGGGATCTAAGTTTTTATGGTTCAGGAGCAATATTACATGAAATGTTTTTTGAAAATATGGGAATACCTCTACCAACTACACCAAGTAATGAACTTATTAATCAAATAAATCAAGACTTTGGAAGCTTTGATAAATTTCAAAATCAATTTATAGAAGCAGCAAAAGCAGTAGAAGCATCACGGATGGTGTATATTAGTATGGGGAGAAAGATTCAAAAAATTAGAGATACTACAGTGTGAAAAACATCAAAATTTAACACTTTGGGGATGTGTACCAATATTTGTTCTAGATATGTGGGAACATTCATATTTTTTGCAATATAAAGCAAATAGAGCAGAATATATAAATGCATTTAAAAACATAATTAATTGGAATGTAATAAATAAAAGATTTGAACAAATTAATAAATAAATTTTAGGAGAGATAAAACGTGAAAATAAATGTTGTATTAGTAGAGCCAGAAATACCACAAAATACAGGAAATATAGCAAGAACATGTGCCGCAACAGGAGCAAAATTACATTTAGTAGGACCCTTAGGATTTAGTATTTCAGATAAATATGTAAAAAGAGCAGGACTTGATTATTGGGATAAATTAGAAATTGAAGAACATATATCTTTTAATAAATTTTTAGAAAAATATAAACCAGAAGAAAATAATATGTTCTTTGTTACGACAAAAGGAAAACAAGTATATTCAGATGATGTTTTTGGAGATTTAGCTGATGTGTTTGTTCTTTTTGGTAAAGAAACAAAGGGTTTACCAGAAGATATTTTACAAAAACATATAGATAAAACAATAAGAATTCCTATGAAAGAACATTTGCGTTCACTAAATTTATCAAACTCGGTAGCAATAATTGTATATGAAATATTAAGACAAAATGATTTTAAAGGATTACAAGAAATTAGTGATTATTTTAACTTAAGATAAATGATTAAACTTGGTAAAATATAATAATTTTTACCAAAGTTTATTTTATTGTTACAATTCACAGACAATAGCAGTAAGTAGCTACGACTAAGTAATATATTTTATTTTGTAATGAAGACCCGACAGCCCATTGAGGCGGGGGAATACCCGTGAGCTTGGAGGGCGAAATGAAAAAATAAAATATATTACTTAGTCGTAGCGGATTTTATTATATATGCTGTGAACTGTAACAATTTATTTTATCAGTTTAATTAAGAACTAGAATTTTATCATAATGTACAAGTAATACAAATAAAAATATAAAGTATAGTAATTGTTATTGATAAATATTTTTTATATTAAATGTAGCTGCAAGTGAGATAGAAGAAAATGTATTATATGGAATAACTTTAATTACAGGACTATTCAAAGGAACTACTATATAAATTTCCAAAAAACGAGAAAAAAAGAGAATTTTGGAGAAAATAGAAGAAAATGTTATGAAAAAATAGAATTAAAATTATATAGATTAGTAAAATTTGATAAATTTACAAAAAAATGAGTATACATAATTTGAATTTACATAAAATATAGTGTATAATATAAATATATTCGCGTAAAAAAATCTAAAAAAGGAGAGTGTATATATATTTTAAGAAGGAAAATAATGCACTATACGAAAGAAATAATAAAACTTACAAACATAATGGCAATAGGGGTATTTATAATAAGTGCAATGATCTTATTAAAATTTAAGCCAGTATATGAGGTAAGTTTTAAACAAGAAGCAATAGGATATATAGAAAATAAAACCCAATTTGAAGATTTAGTAAACGAATTATTACAAGAAGATGATGAACAAAATATAGCTTTTGTAAATATACCAGATATACCAACTTATGAATTAAAATTTGTAAAAAAACAAGAGCAAATAAATCAAGAGAATGTTTTACTTGCAATAAAAAATGCATCAGAAGTAACTTATTATAGATATGCAATAAATGTAGATGATAAAACACTTCAATATGTAAATACAGAAGAACAAGCAAAACAAGTAGAACAATCAATAAAAGAAGAATATAAAGATGTAAAAGTTGATGTAATAAAAACATATACAAAAAATTCATTAGATGTTACAGGAATTGAACTTGCTTCTATATCTGATGTAGTTATTAAGAAAATAGAAGATGAAAAAAAAGAAGAAGAAAAAGTAAAAGCATCAACTCTAAATGGAGTTCATCTTGCAGTAAATCCTATACAAGGTCATATTACATCTAGATTTGGGAGTAGAGAAAGTATAAGAGATCATGCACATAAAGGTTTAGATATTGCAGCAAAAACTGGAACAAAAATAAAAGCCGTTGCTAGTGGAACTGTAACATATGCATCTACTATGAGTGGGTATGGAAATTTAATAAGAATAAATCATGGAAATGGTGTAGAAACATACTATGGACACTGTAATAAAATAAATGTGAAAAAAGGTCAAAAAGTTAAAGCAGGAGATATAATAGGAGAAGTTGGTTCAACAGGAAGATCAACAGGTCCACATTTACATTTAGAAGTACGTTTACATGATAAAATTCTTAATCCGTTAAAATATTTATATAAGTAAATGAATAAACTTTAATATAATTACCAATAATATTATTGGGTGATATTTATGGAAAAGGATTATAGTTTATTAGATAAATTGTTTGGATATAGAGAAGAGGAATTATCTGAAAATATAGAAGTAGATACAAGATGTTTTAAACAAATATTAAAAAATGTAAAACAAGAAGATATAATAAAGCTTATAGAAAATTTGCCAGATGAATATAATGAAATAAAAAAGGATGTTTTAAATAAAATAGATGAGTTAATTGCAAATTATAATATAAAAATTTCTTATTATAATAAAAAATATTATAAACAAGGATTTAAAGATGCAATAGATTTATTTAATACATGTAAAGAATAAAAGACGTAAAAATTAAATACGTCTTTTATTTTTATTACGAATTATTTTTTGAAAAGCCAGATATAGAACGAACTATATTATAAACTAAGTCTAAAATACAATTAGGTTTTCCTATAAGAAGTTTATTAATTCTCTTTATGGTAGAATTATTAGATTCATCACCAAATAAAATATAATCAGTAGAAAATCCACTATGTGAAGCAATAGACATTAAAGTTTTTAAACTTATAGACTTTTCTCCACGTTCTATTTGACTTAAGAATGATTCAGATATTTCAACCATTTCTGAAAAAGTTTCTCTACTATATTTTAAATGTTCTCTAATATTTCTAATTCTACTACCAATTTCTAAATCGTTTTTCATAAGAACCTCCATAATTTTCTATTAGTAAAATTATATAATGAAGCGGGCAAATGTTCGATACACTATACATATATAAAAAAATACCCTTAGAGTAAAATTTAAACTAAAAAATATATAAATTATAAAAAAATATACAAAATGTTTAAAATTATATATGAAAAGTAAGTTTAGTATAAAAAAATTTAAAACTACCATAATATAATATTGACAAACAAAGTATATATAGATAAAATAAATATGATTTATTTTATACAAAAGTTAAGGAGGAATTTTTTATGGCAGAAGTTACACAAGAAGAGCAAGAAAGAATAAAGAAAATGATAGATGAACTTGTACAAAGAGCAAGAGTTGCATCAAAAGAATATATGAAATTAGACCAAAATACAGTTAATAATGTTATAAAAAAAATGTCTATGGCAGGATTAGAAAATCACATGAGGCTTGCAAAAATGGCAGTAGAAGAAACTAGACGTGGAATATATGAAGATAAAATAACAAAGAATATGTTTGCAACTGAATATGTGTATCATAGTATTAAATATGATAAAACAGTTGGAGTTATAGATGAAAATGAAGAGGAAGGATATGTACAAATAGCAGAACCAGTTGGAATAATTGCAGGAGTAACACCTGTTACAAATCCAACATCAACAACAATGTTTAAATCAATAATATCAGCAAAAACAAGAAATGTTATAATATTTGGTTTTCATCCTTCAGCACAAAAATGTAGTGTAGAAGCAGCTAGAATTTTAAGAGATGCAGCAATAGAAGCAGGAGCACCAAAAGACTGTATTTTATGGATAGAAGAGCCATCAGTAACAGCAACTAATCTTTTAATGAACCATCCAGAAGTTAATCTAATACTTGCAACAGGTGGTACAGGAATGGTAAGAGCAGCATATTCATGTGGAAAGCCAGCTTTAGGCGTAGGTCCAGGAAATGTACCATGTTATATAGATAAAACAGCAAAACTAAAAACATCTGTAACAGATTTAGTTTTATCAAAATCATTTGATAATGGCATGATATGTGCATCAGAACAAGCAGCCATAGTAGATAGAGATATACATGATGAATTTGAAGAACTTATGAAACAAGCAGGATGCTATTTTATAAATCCAGATGAAAAGGAAAGACTAAAACAAAGTATGTTTGATCCAGAAAAAGGGTACAAACTTAGAGCACAAATACCAGGACAAAGTCCATACCAAATAGCAAAAGATGCAGGAATAGATGTACCAATAGATACAAAAGTCCTAATAGTATATGAAGAAGGAGTAGGAGAGCAACATCCATTTTCGAAAGAGAAGTTAAGTCCAGTTTTAGCATATTATATAGTAGATAATAAAGAAGAAGGAATAAAAACAGCAGAAAGATTATTAGAATTTGGAGGACTTGGACATTCAGCTGTAATACATTCAGAAGATGAAAATACAATATTGGAATTTTCAAATAGAGTAAAAGCAGGAAGAATAATAGTAAATTCTCCATCAACTCATGGAGCAATTGGTGATATTTATAATACTAATATGCCATCACTTACACTAGGTTGTGGTACATTTGGAGGAAATTCAACAACATCTAATGTATCATCTGTAAACCTTATAAATGTAAAAAGAGTTGCTAAAAGGAGGGTTAATATGCAATGGTTTAAAGTTCCAGAGAAGATATATTTTGAAGCAGGTTCAATAGGTTATTTAGAAAAAATGCCAGATATTACAAGAGCATTTATTGTAACAGATGAATCTATGGTAAAATTAGGATATATAGATAAGATTTTATATCATTTAAGAAAAAGACAACAATATGTACATTCAGAAATATTTTCAGAAGTAGAGCCAGATCCATCATTTGATACAATAAAAAGAGGGTTAAAAGCTATGCAAAGTTTTAAGCCTGATGTAATAATAGCAATAGGTGGAGGAAGTCCAATAGATGCTGCAAAGGGAATGTGGTTATTTTATGAAAATCCAGATGCAGACATAGAAGGATTAAAACTTAAATTTATGGATATACGTAAACGTACCTATAAATTTCCTAAATTAGGAACAAAAACAAAAATGGTAGCAATACCAACAACATCAGGTACAGGATCAGAAGTAACATCTTTTGCAGTTATAACAGATAAAGAACAAAACAAAAAATATCCACTTGCAGATTATGAACTAACACCAGATGTTGCAATAATTGACCCAGATTTAGTAATGAGTTTACCAAAAGCAATAACAGCAGATACAGGAATGGATGTTTTAACACATGCAATAGAAGCATATGTTTCTAATATGGCATCAGACTATACAGATGGACTTGCTGAAAAAGCAGTAGAATTAGTATTGGAGAATTTGTTAAAAGCATACCAAGATGGAAATGATAAAACAGCAAGAGAAAAAATGCATAATGCAAGTTGTATAGCAGGAATGGCATTTACAAATGCATTTTTAGGAATAAATCATTCAATAGCACATAAGATAGGTGGAGAGTTTCATATACCACATGGAAGAGCAAATGCAATACTATTACCATATGTTATAAGATATAATGCGACAAAGCCAACAAAATTTGTATCTTTTCCAAAATATGAATATTTTATAGCAGATGAAAAATACGCAAGACTTGCAAGAAAAAATGGAATGCCAGCATTAACAACACAAGAAGGAGTAGAATCACTAATACAAGCAATTCAAAAATTAATGAAGAGCCTAGAAATGCCAACAAGTTTAAAAGAAGCCGGAATAGATGAAAAACAATTTTTAGAACAAGTAGATGCACTTGCAGATAAAGCCTTTGAAGACCAATGTACAACAGCAAATCCACGTTTACCACTAGTATCTGAATTAAAACAAATTTTACTTGATGCATATTATGGAAAATAATTAAAAAAGTATATCAAAATATAATAAAAAATTAGCCAATTCAAGGCTAATTTTTATTATCTAAAATAATATGAACATCTCGTAATTGTAAATTACTTACATTTCCAGGAGCACCCATTAGTAAATCTTGAGCTTTACTATTTAAAGGAAATGCAATTACTTCACGAATAGAAGAAGAATCTGTTAATAGCATAATCATCCTATCTATACCAGGAGCAATACCTGCATGTGGTGGAGCACCATATTGGAATGCATTATATAAAGCACCAAATCGACTTTGTAATTGTTCTTTTGTATATCCACCAATTTCAAATGCCTTTTCCATAATATTTATATCGTGATTTCTTACAGCACCAGAAGATAGCTCTATACCATTACAAACAATATCATATTGATATGCTAAAATATCTAAAGGTTTCATATTATTTAATGCATCTAAACCACCTTGAGGCATTGAAAAAGGATTATGGCTAAAAGTAATATTGCCAGCATCATCTAGTTCATACATAGGAAAATCTATAATCCAAGCAAAACTATAAAGATTTTCATCAATTAAATCTAAACGCATTCCAAGTTCAGTTCGAATTTGCCCTGCAAAATCATTTGCTCTATTTTCTGAATCTGCAATAAAGAAAATAGTATCATTTTCTTTTAAATCAGCAATATTTAATAATGTATGCTTCATATCATTAGGAATAAATTTATCGATTGGACCTTTAAAGCTAAAATCATTTTGTACTTCAAGATAACCAAGTCCAGGCATACCAATAGAATTTGCAAATTCAAGCATTTTTTCATGAAATCCATTAGACATATGACCTGTAACCTTTATAGCGCGAACCTTCTTATTATGAAAAGGTTTAAATGTACATTTGGCAAAAAAGTCGGTTACATCAATAATAAATAAAGGATTTCTTAAGTCAGGTTTATCTGTTCCATATTTTAGCATAGCATCTTTGTAAGAAATGCGAGGAAAAGGATAATTTGCAATTTTCTTATTAGAAAATGTTTTAAAAGTATTATATATAACAGGTTCAATAGCCGCAAAAACATCTTCTTGAGAAGCAAAACTCATTTCCATATCTAATTGATAAAACTCACCAGGTGCACGATCAGCTCTTGCATCTTCATCTCTAAAGCAAGGAGCAATTTGAAAATATTTATCTATACCAGAAATCATCAGAAGTTGTTTAAACTGCTGAGGAGCTTGTGGAAGAGCATAAAATTTGCCGTGCATGTAGTCTACTAGGTACCAAATAATCTCGTGCACCTTCTGGTGATGAACTAGTAAGAATAGGAGTTTGAACTTCTAAAAATCCTTGTTCAATCATTTGCTCTCTCAAAAATTGTAAAACTTTAGCTCTTAAAATAATATTATTTTTTAACTTATCATTTCGCAAATCCAAAAATCTATATTCTAATCTCAAATCTTCTCTGACACTAATGCTAGAATTAACCTCAAAAGGTAAGTTTTTAGTTCTTTTCCCTATTATATCAATATGTTCTATAAAAATTTCAACCTCACCAGTAGCAATATTTGGATTATAAGTATCTGCATCTCTTTTTCTTACATTTCCTGTTATAGTTACAGTAGATTCAATTGGAATATGGCTAACAAAATCAACAAGTTCATCATTTCCAGAAATAACAGCCTGTGTTATTCCATACTGATCACGTATATCAACAAAAACCACACCTCCAAAATCTCTTATAGTTTGAATCCAACCAGAAACAGTAATTTTTTTATCAACATCAGAAAGTCTAATGTCACCACATGTATGTGTTCTATACATACTCATAAAAATTCCTCCTTTTTAATTACAAATTTGCAGAAGACAACAAAAAACTTTCGCCTTCTGCAACAAATGCAGGGACGAAAGTCAAATTCCGCGGTACCACCCAGCTTAAAAAACTCAACTAAAATAAGCTTTTTCACTCTTATAAATAATGCTCCAATGTGTTATTCTGTTAGGTTAAACTAAAAAGGCTTTCAGCGAATCACCTTTATTCTCTAAATAGCAACTATCTAACAGCTCGTCATCTTCATAGCACTTATATTTTAATAAATATTATTTTACAAAGTATATGCAAAATTGTCAATAGTTATACAAAAATTTTTTTATATTGATTTTGTAATAATTTACAACTTATGCTATAATTTGTAAAAAAGGGGGTTTTTATAGTGAAACAAAATTTGTTTATAGAATATCCAAAATGTTCTACTTGTAAGAAAGCAAAGAAGTGGCTAGTGGATAATAATATTGATTTTAAAGAAAGAAACATTGTAACACAAACACCAACAGTGGAAGAATTAAGTAAGTGGATACAAAAAAATGGACAAGATATTAAGAAATGGTTTAATACAAGTGGATTAAAATATAAAGAATTAAATCTAAAAGATAAATTAGTATCTATGTCAGATAAAGAAAAAATAGAATTATTAGCAAGTGATGGTATGCTTATTAAACGACCTTTGCTAATATCAGATGAAGTAATTTTGATAGGCTTTAAAGAAGAGTTGTGGAAAAAATTAAATGTACAATCTAATAGTAATATTTAATATACTATTTGGTCAAAAAGTATTGCGTTTTTTATAAAATAATAATAAAATTATTACATCTTAAATACATATATAACAATATGAATATTTGGAGGATAAAAATGAGAATACTAGTAGATGCAATGGGCGGAGATAACGCACCAGATGCAGTAATAAAAGGAGCCGTTAAAGCTATTAATCAGATAAAAGCAGAGGTTGTATTAATAGGAAATGAGGAAATAATTAATGAAAAAGTAAAAGAATTCTATGGAAAAAATAATATAGAAGAAATATCTGAAAGATTAAAAATACATAACACAACACAAGTTATAGAAATGGAAGATACTCCAACAATTGCAATAAAGCACAAAAAAGATTCTTCTATGGTAGTTGGATTTAATTTGTTAAAAGAAGAAAAAGGAGATGTATTTATATCAGCAGGAAACTCGGGAGCTCTTTTAACAGGTGCAACATTGCTAGTAGGAAGAATAAAAGGAATAGACAGACCAGCATTAGCAGGAATACTTCCAGCATATAAAAGTAGATTATTATTAATAGATTGTGGCTCAAATACAAATTGTAAACCAATAAATTTGTTACAATTTGCACAAATGTCTAGTATATATTTACGAAACACCTTTGGAAAAGAAAACCCAACAGTAGGACTTTTAAATATAGGAACAGAAGAAACAAAAGGTAATGATTTAGTTAAAGAATCATATAATTTGCTAAAAGAAAAATCAAAGGAATTACATATTAATTTTGTTGGAAATGTAGAAGGAAGAGATGCATTTTCAGGAGAATTAGATATATTAGTAACAGATGGTTTTACAGGAAATGTATTTTTAAAAACAGTTGAAGGAGTAGGAAAATTAGTAAAAAGAACATTAACAGAAAATATTAAGAAAAATATATTTACAATGCTTGGAGCAATTCCATGTATGCCAGCAATAAAAGGATTATCTAAAGCAATGGACTATAAAGAATATGGAGGAGCATTATTCTTAGGAGTGAAAAAACCTGTAGTAAAAGCACATGGAAGTAGTGATGAAAAACTATTTGAATTTACAATAAAACAAGCAGAACAATTTGTGCAAAACAAATCAGTAGAAAAAATGATAGAAGAATTTCAGCAAAAAAATTTGTAAAAAAGAATTATAAAATTTTAGTAAAAATACTTGACAATTAATACAACATATATTATTGTGTAGGTATAAATTAATAGAAAAATATTGAGAGGAGGTGAACTTAAAGAAAGATGAGTTCAGAAGAAATATTTGATAAAATAAAGGATATAATAGTAGAGCAATTAGGTGTAGCTGAAGGAACAGTTACATTAGAAGCATCATTCATAGACGATTTAGGAGCAGATTCATTAGACATAGTAGAATTAATAATGGCATTAGAAGAAGAATTTGATTTAGAAATTCCAGATGCTGATGCAGAAAAAATTGTTACTGTAAGTGATGTTGTTGACTACATAAAAGAAAATGTATAAAAATGAAAGGTTTTAACCTTTCTTTTTTGTTTTTTTTATTATATAATAACTATACCATAAGAAAAGAGGTGAAAAAATGCAACTAGAAAATTTTGAAGAAAACATTAAATACAAATTCAAAAACAAAGAATTACTAAAACAAGCATTAACACACACATCATATGCAAATGAACATGAAGTACAAAGCAATGAAAAACTAGAATTTTTAGGAGATGCAATATTAGAATTTGTTTCAAGTAAATACATATATAATAAGTATACTCATTTAACAGAAGGAGAAATGACTAAAGTTAGAGCCACTGTAGTATGTGAAGAAAGTCTATATAAAGTAGCAATAAAGCATAATTTTAGTGATTTCTTATACCTTGGAAAAAGTGAGATATCTAATAACGGAAGAAAAAGGCCAGCAATACTTGCAGATAGTGTAGAAGCAGTAATTGCAGCAATGTATTTAGATTCAAATATAGAAGTAGTAGAAAACTTTATAATACATAGCTTAGAAGAATCAATAGAAATAGCAAGTAGAAATGTTGGACTTAAAGATTATAAAACTGTTCTACAAGAAAAATTACAAGGACATAAAAACGCACATATTGAATATGAAATTATAAAAGAAGTAGGACCAGACCATAATAAAAGATTTGTAGCACAAGTAAAATATAATGGGAAAGTATTAGCTGAAGGTGAAGGAAGTTCAAAAAAAACAGCACAAATGGAAGCTGCAAGAATTGCTATGGAAAAAAATAAAAATTTGTAAAAGGAGAAAGCCAATGAAAAAACAAAAAAAACTATACATAATACCAGTATTTGTACCACATTTGGGATGTCCAAATGATTGTATATTTTGCAATCAAAAAAGCATAAGTGGACAAACTAAAATGGTAACCAAAGACGATTTAAAAGAAACAATAGAATATTATTTATCTAGTTTCAAAGAAAAAGATTCATACAAAGAAATAGCATTTTTTGGAGGAAGTTTTACAGCAATAGATGTAAAATTTCAAGAAGAATTATTGCAAACTGCAAATGAATATATACAACAAGGGAAAATAGATGGAATACGTATATCTACAAGACCAGATTACATAGATAAAGAAATTTTAAAAAGATTAAAAAAATATCATGTAAAAACAATAGAATTAGGAGTTCAATCATCTAATGATTATATTTTAAAAAGAATAGCAAGAGGTCATACCTTTGAAGATGTAAAAAAAGCATCAAAGTTAATAAGAAGATATGGATTCAATTTAGGGCATCAAATGATGATAGGACTTCCAGAAAGTACAAAAATAGATGAAATAAATACATCAAAAGAGTTAATTAAATTAAAGCCAAAGATGGTAAGAATATATCCAGTATTAGTTATAAAAAATACAAAACTAGAAAAAGAATATAATGAAGGAATATATGAACCATTAACAGTAAATCAAGCAGTAGAAAGATGTAAAGAAGTGGTATATAAGTTCAATAAAAAAAGGGTAGAAGTAATACGAATAGGGTTACAAAATACAGATATAATTTCAGAACCAGATTCTAAAGAAAGTGAAGTAGTAGCAGGACCATTTCATCCAGCATTTGGACAACTTGTAGAAGATAGCATTTGGTATGATAGCATTGTAGATAAAATAAAAAAGTTCAATGTAAAAGTAAAAGAAGTAGAAATAAAAGCAAATCCAGCAGATGTAAATAATGTAATTGGTCATAAAAAAGAAAATATAACTAAATTAAAAGATATATATGAGGTAGATGTAGTAATTAATACAGATGAACAAATAAAAGAAGGAAAGACAGAGATAACAATATTAAAAACATATACAGATTTTTTAGAAGAAGATAAAAAGACAGTTAAGATGTAAATATAAGATTTAATATAAACAAGGATTGCATAGTATGCAATCCTTGTGCATATATATGCTATATAAATATAAATTGTAGGGGGTAGGAATGAAAAATATAATGGAAAATGCTAATATGAATATACAAAATAATAATATAATAAAAATATTTAAAGGAATAATAATATCTTTTATACTTACTTTAATACTATTATTCGTATTTTCATTAGCACTAACATATACCAACATAGCAGAAAGTACAATAGCACCAATAATAATTATTATAACAGCAGTAAGTATTTTAATAGGAAGTTCAATTAGTACAATAAAGATAAAGAAAAATGGAATATTAAATGGGGGTGTAATAGGAGGAGTATATATTAGTTTAATATATATAATATCAAGCTTAGTTCAAACAGGATTTGCATTAAATACAAGTTCAATAATAATGATTATTTTTGCAATATTAGCTGGAATGGTAGGTGGTGTTGTTGGAGTAAATATACATTAGAATATTGTTTTTTATAGTATGGAATGATATGTTTTACAAAAGTAAATACTTAGAATGAATCCCTTAGTTCAACTAAGGGATTCATTCATATCTATTTATATATTTTATAGATTGTACAACATTTTTATTTGTTAATAAAATATATCACACTGTTTTGTTTGTTTGCAATCCTATTACTGCTTTCTTCACTTTTTACTGCCTTTCCATCTATAACTAATTTATATAATTTTATACTAATTATTATTTCTATAATTGATAATATAAATAATATTGCTATTACTGTAATCATAGGGTTATTTACTAAAATTATTGTAAAGCTTAAACTCATTATCGCTCTTACAATTTTTCTTGATAATTCCATTGTTGTTAATAGTGATTGCTGTTTTTCTTTTACAACTTTTCTTAATGCCAAATCTTGCATATATACTTTAAAAGGATCTCTAATAAATAAGATAATTATATATCCTAAACTCATAATAATAAATTGTATTATTACAGACATTCTAATAAATGAGCCAAGTATCATTAAGATAATAGACATACTCAATAATATTGGTAAGATTACTCCTACTTTTTCTTTATATTTGTTATGTATCTTATTAAATACTATATTAGAAACAACTCTTACTATACGAGAAATACATAATATAGCACCTATTATTAAAGCTGTTTTTTCCACATCAAAGTTTAAAAGTAATTCTTGTTGTATAAACAGTTTCCCATTTGACTGTCCAGAATTTACAATAGGATAGAAGAGTCCATATGAAATAATCAATACTATAATAAGCTTACTATAATTTATTTTCTTTTTAGATTTTATTTTAGTTTCTTCCTTAATCTTATTGTAATTAGAGTAATCAACTATATAAAATGATAATATAAAACATATTAAACAAAAAGTAATGCATCCATACATTGGTAAATAATTATTTAAGTTAAACATTAAACTTGCAATGAATGATATAATCATTGTTACTGTTGCGTATATGGTATTAGATTTTGTTTTAACATTTATATATTCATTATTCATATTTTGTAATTCAAGATTATTCTTTAATACTGCATTTGCCATATTCTGAAATGTAAATGCAATTTCATAAATAATTTTTCCTAAAGCTATAATTACATAATTTTGTCCAAATGTTAGTAATAGACTAGATATTAGTAATAACAATGCTCCGAGTCTTACTGAATTTGTATTTCCTATTTTCTTTATGGCTTTTAGTAGTGGTACTTGTAATGCTATACAAGTTATTAATGATACAGAAGTTAAAGAAATTATTTGTGATGCATTAAAGCTTTTTACTACTGTTAAAAATAATGTATCTATTGCAACCCAAAAGAGTAAATCTCCTGATAGGCCAGCATACCAAGGAAATATTTTATTAAACTTTTCCATCTTTTCTTGTTTCATTTTTCTCTCCAAATTATCTTTTTTCTAAATAATAATAGCATAAATATTAGTTAATTTAAAGTTTTATATAATATTGCTTTAAAATTTAGTATATAATTTAATTATAAAGATGAATTATATATATTATAGATAATATTATTTACTTTGTTTTCACATTTTACAAAAATTTATTTTATTTTCTTATATTTTAACTAATAATGTTGTATAGTTGTAGACATAGAAAATGAGGAAAAGCAGAGTGTGGTATCATTTCCATTCTTAAAAAGAAAGTGAGGTGATGCTTATGTTAGAAGAAGCACTATTACAATTATTGATTTTATCACTAGTTGCAAATATAGCTTTTGCTATCATCTCTTTTAGTTTAATTATAGCATTAGTTATAATTACATATAAAGAGAATCACTTCTCTGCTAGCCATTAGAGAAGCGATTCTTTAATCCTATTTTTAATGGTACCACACATTGTGGCTCCTTGTTTTCTATATTTATTATACTGAAAATATAATGAAAAGTCAAATAATTTGCAAAAATTTTTGTGAAATTTATATATAAGTAGATTGTAAAAATAATTAGATTTCATGATTTAGTCCTGGTAAATATTTTTCTAAAACACGGCACACTATTCTAAAACTTGACATTTTACATAAATTTTGTATAATATTTATATGTAATTTTTTAGAAATATAGAAAAGGAGGATAGAGATTATTTATAACTGTTAATCAAGTATTCAAACAAAAAGGAGAGAAAAATGAAATCAAAAAAATTTTTACTCAAAATGCTTATTTCGATTTTATTCATTGCAACACTGGGTTTAAGTATCCGGAAAGTAAGAGAAGAAAAAAAGGTAGAAGTATCGAATGTAGAGACAGAAAGTAATACAGCAATTGATACAACATCGGAAGAATTTGAAGACAACGAGACTGCGAATTTGGACGAACTGGAAGAAGATATGGCGCAAGAATTTCCTAGAGAGCATACAGTAGAGCTCTCATCAGAGTCATCTCCTGATTCCCCATTTCAGAAACTTTTAGCTACAGGTAATGTGGAAATAACAAACATTTCTAAAGGTGGATGGAAATATGTAACTTTAAATTCGGTATGCAGTATAATTCCTGAATTTAAAGGTGAAACATATAACGAGTTGAAAGAGAAATTTGATTCTTTGAAGTTGGAGATATGTGTAAAAGATGAGTTTACTGTGACAGAAGATAGTAAAATATTGTCTGAGCAAAAAGTACAGTTCGACATATATCCAGAAAGGAGTATACTAATATATTCCGAAGAAGGTCATGAATATGGAATCTCCTTTGGGGAATATATTCTCTATAAAAATGACCAAGATATCATTTTTGAGGGAATAAATTATTATGATCGTACTTATTATAAGCTTGTATTTGAAGGAGATGGCAAATTACACATTTCTGAAAAATACAATGTGGATGTGGCAAATGAGAGTATAATTGTACACACTTCCAAAGATTTTACAGTAACTTTGGAAGGGAAGTGGCTAAAAATTTGGCAGTATGGGAAAGTAGTTTGCCAGACAGAAATACCAAAGCCTGCAAATGAAAATGAAGAACTCTTTGCCAATACTTATCCAAAAAAAGAGCTGGGCAAGTATTATGGAAAAGGTAAGCCATATGTAGATGAAGATGGTAACCTTATCCAATTAAAAATTGCTCCTATCTCCACTGAATTAAATGTGGAGTGCTTAGTACTGGCTTCTGATGTCGCAGAAATAGTTTCTGAGCAGTTTGGTCGTGTATTTACATTTAAGGATAAATCAGGTAATTATTTTGCAGAGTTGCTTGATGAATACGATTTTGGCAAAGAAGCAGTTGAACTTTGTCAAGAAAATATTAGTACGTTGAGTTTTGAGATAGAAAAATCAAACTCAGACAAACTTGAATCATTGTGGTTACGTGTTTACTTGAAAAAACAAAAAAAAGTAGTCTATATTGAAGTCTATACACCTTCTAATTCAGTGTTTATTGACGATGAATTGGAAGAATTGATTACAAACAACATCTATTATGATGTTTCTGAGTGTGAAACATCATACAATAAAATTGTTGCTGAAATACAACGATTGGAAAAATAATCTCTGTCCTGAATAAGGTCAAAACAGAAGAAACCTTGGCAATAATTGCTGGAGTTTCTTCTGTTTTAGTACTAGCAAAATGAAAAGAATATGCTAATTCTTCGCTCATTCTTTTCTCCTTTAGAAATGTATTCATATCATAGGACTTTGACCTTGTCATAAGTCCTAACCCAGTAAGAATAAGTTAAGTACACTTTATGAAAATTTGTATTTATAGACAGCTTTAGCAGATATAAAATTATAGTTCTAAAAGTAGTGAAATTAAATTTTAGGAGGATTTGAT
>CAOKHI010000002.1 GCA_948468275.1 uncultured Clostridium sp.
AGTTTTAGATAATATGTTTTTTCCAGAATTATTAAATGCAAAAGATATAAATAATTCTATGAAAGATATATACAAAAATTGGGATAGCAAATTATATTTTTCTTATTTAAAAGAGTTTGATTTACCAGAAAGCAAACCTTTAAAATCAATGTCAAAGGGAATGAGAAAAAAATTAGAAATAGTATCAGCACTAGCACACAAACCAAAGTTACTAATATTAGATGAGCCAACAAGTGGATTAGATCCAGTTGTTCGAGCTGAAGTATTAGATATATTCCAAAAATTCATAGAAGATGAAGAACATTCTATATTATTATCAACACATATAACAAGCGATTTAGAGCATATAGCAGATGAAATTATATTTATTGATAAAGGAAAAAAAGTGTTACAAAAGTCAAGAGATGAAATAATTGATAACTATGGAATTTTAAAATGTGATATTGATTATTTTTCAAATATTGATAAAAAAGACATTGTAGCATATAAGAAAACAAAATATGCTTATGAAATATTAGTTAGCGATAAGGAACAAGCTAGTAGAAAATATAATGGATGTGTAATAGATAAGATTACACTTGAAGATTTAATGTTATTAGTGATTAAGGGGGAAAAGATATGTTAGGGTTAATAAAAAAAGATTTTTTACTTATAAAAGCAAATTCAAAATCAATGATAATTATATTTATAATTTATTTAATGATGGCATTTCAAGGAACCTTTGATGTTACATTTATAGTTCCACTAATTGGAATCATGTTATTTATATCAACATTTAGTTATGATGATTTTAATAACTGGAACTCTTATGCAGTAACCTTGCCAGATGGAAGAAAAAATGTAGTTAGAGCAAAATATATAGCATCAATAATTCTAACAATTATATTAGGAATAGTATCTTTGGCTATAGGAGTAGGAATAGATTATGCTAAAACAAATAGTATAAATTTAGATGAAACTATATCATCATTAATGGAAACAGTATTGTCAAGTGTTATTATAATTTCATTACTTTATCCAATAGTATTCAAATTTGGAGCAACAAATGGAAGAATAATATTATTTGCAGTAGTATTTGGAATAGCAGGAATAGGAGCTTTAATTTCTCAATTTGTAGATATGACTTATATTATAAATATGATAAATGGATTAGACAGCTATTCACTTATAGCAATTCCAATAATTTCTGTAATATTACTAGGTATCTCATATCTAATATCAAACAAAATATATCAAAGCAAAGAATTTTAAGAATATAACCTACGAAAGTAGTCTATATATAGAAACTCTAAACAAAACATTTTTTGAAGGAGGAATCATTATGAATAGGAAGTTATCCTATGATGGAAAAGAATTACACGAAATGACACAAGAAGAATTGAAAGAGCAAGCAGAAACTAACAAAAAGCGAATTGTTCGTAATAATTTATTTGTTGCAACAATTACAGGAGTAAGTCTATTCGCTTTTCCACCAGCAGCATTGCTTACACTTGGTGTAGGTGTAGTTAGGAGAAACTGGATACTAGAAAATAATAAGGAAATCCAGAAAGAACTCAACAATAGGTAAGATAGTTTTTTATTTGTAATGAATGAGAGTCTAGCAATAGACTCTCATTTTTTAAAGAATTGAAAAATTGTAGTAATTTGTGTTATAATCATCTTGAGAAATTACAATAAATCGCTAGGAAGGGAGGAATAATAACTGAACTTTAAAGAATACGGAGATAACAGTAAAGATACAATAATGCTATTACATGGTGGTGGTCTTTCTTGGTGGAATTATGGAGAAGAAGCAGAAAAACTAAAAAATAGTTATCATATTATTCTTCCAATATTAGATGGTCATTCAGAAAGCGATAGAAATTTTACAAGTATAGAAGATAATGCACAAGAAATTGTAGAGTATATAATTAATAATTATAATGGTCATATTCGTTTAATAGGAGGATTATCTTTAGGAGGACAAATTCTTTTAGAAATTTTATCAAAAAAAGAAGATATTTGTGATTATGCTATTGTTGAAAGTGCATTAGCAATTCCTATGAAAGCAACATATAAAATGATTAGACCAGCTTTTTCTATGAGTTATGGACTAATATCGAAAAAATGGTTTTCACAAATGCAATTTAAGTCTTTAAAAATAAGAGAAGATTTATTTAATGAATATTATAGAGATACTTGTAAAATTAGTAAGGAAGATATGATTGCTTTTATGGAAGCAAACTCAAAATATGAAATTAAAGATTCTTTATCAAGTACAAAAGCAAAAGTTTTAGTAGTTGTAGGAGATAAAGAAAGACCAATAATGAAAAAATCAGCGAGTATAATTCATCAAAAGATAAATGAAAGTAGAATGGAAGTATTACCTAACTATTATCATGGAGATTTTAGTATAAATAATCCCCAACAATATGTTATAGCAATTAACGAGCTTATTGCTAATAGAGATAGAATCTTGAAAAGCAAGTCAGTTAGTAATACTGGAACAAAATTTGAAAGTAAGCAAATACAATTAGAAGAAAGAAATAGAACAAATACAAAATTTTTAGATGAAAGATAAATTTAATTTATAATGGAGATATATTTTCAAATATAAGAAAGTATATCTTTTTTTAATAGAATTTTCAAAAGTTGTTGTATAAAAAGTAAACCAAAAATGTAGCAAATCCTTATGCTACAAGACATTCTGAAAAAAATATTAATAAATTTTGTATGAATAGAAACATCTAATAGTGTGAAAACATTATTTGGTGTTCTTTTTTTGTGCTTTTTTAAGACATTAATATTTACAAATATACTTACTATAAGTGTCATACCAAGTCATTTCCTCTAATATTCTGTATTAGAATACTTTGACAAAAATATAGGAGTTGATGCCAATGTGAAGAAAGATAAACAAACTATAAAAGCAGATAAATTAGAATTTAATACATATTGTATTTTTACAGAAGAAAAACAAGATGTGAAAGAAACAGTAGGGCTAATTTTTAAAGATTATATTGAAAAATTAAAAACGGATAAAAGGTAACCTTTACGAAAATGAAATAATATTTGCAAATTGAAACAGAGCACGTTAAAATAGTACTTGTAGATGATTACGGATAGGAGGGTAGATGTTAGATTTAAAAGTCCAAAACTTCAAAGTACGGACTATATATAAGACTATCTAGAGAAGATGGCGACAAGCAAGAAAGTGAAAGTATCGGTAATCAAAGAAATATTTTGCAAAGATATGTAAAAGAGAATAATTTAACGCAAGTTAAAGAATACATTGATGATGGTATATCTGGAACTACATTTGACAGACCTGGATTTAATGAAATGCTACAAGACATTGAAAATAAAAGTATTAATATGGTAATAACAAAAGATTTATCAAGACTTGGAAGAGATTATATTAAAACGGGACATTACATAGAAAATTACTTTCCACAAAACAACATAAGGTATGTTGCAATAACAGATGGAATAGACACCTATATTGATAGCACAAATAACGATATAACGCCTTTTAAAGCAATTATGAATGACTATTATGCTAAAGATATATCTAAGAAAATTAGAAGTGTGTATAAGGAAAAACAAAGACAAGGCGAATATCTATGTAGTACTCCAGCATATCGGATATAATAGGCATCCTACAATCAAAAATAAACTAATTATTGATGAAAAGGTAAAAGGCATTGTAGAGAAAATATTTGATATGTATACACATGGACATGGAAGTGTAGAAATAGTAAATTACTTAAATTCCAACAAATACTTATCTCCTACTGGTTATAGAAAAACTGATATTATACAAGATGAGAATAAAACAAACTATGACTGGAATGAGGTTACCTTATGCAATATGTTAAAAAACGAAGTGTATATTGGAAATACAGTCCAAAATAAGAAATCCGTTGTTTCATACAAAGTACATAAAATAAGAACTGTTGAAAAGGAAAATCAAATAAGAGTTGACAATACACATGAATCTATTATCGACAAAGACACCTTTGAAAAAGTACAATGTATTCTTGAAAAAAGAGGAACAAATAAAAAACTCAAATATGATTACTTATTAAGGGGATTACTTTACTGTTATCATTGCAAAAGAAAACTGCAAATCGTGCTTAAGAAAAATTCAAGAAGAAACGCACAATCACATCCATATATAATATGTGCAGACTATAAAAAAAGAGGTTGTTTTCCATTAAGTATTAATTATGAAAAGTTTGAAAAGCATATTATGTATGTTGTAAAAAAAATCTGTCAGATATATGCAGACAAAGAAATTTTTTATAGTGTTTATGAAAAATTTCAAAACAAAACACTTGATATTCGAGATGGATATAAGAAGAAATTAGAACAAATTGATAAGGCTATATTGGATATAAATAACAACTTAGACAAAATGTATATGGATAAATTACAAGGCATCATTCTTGAAGAAGATTACATTAGAGTATCACAAAAATTCATATTTGACAGAACAAACCTAATGAAACAAAAAGAAGAACTAGAACAAAAACTAATTGGAGTAGAAGAAAAAGTAAGTACTAAAAATAAAACAAAAGAAGAAAAAGAATTAGATGAACTAATAGAAAACTTTTTAAAATTAGAGCAAATTGATAAAATGTATTTATACAGACTAATTAACAAAATTGAGATTGACAAAGATAAAAATGTATACATATATTTTAACTTTTCAAAACTAAATTCTATTAATGAAAATCTAGATGAATTTATCAAAATTGAAGAATTAATTAGTGAGAAATCTTTAAAGATAAGTTAGAGAAATTTTTAACATGCACACTCAAGTTGCTATTTAGAATATAGATAGTAGAGGTGAAAAAAGATGAATTATGATTATTATACTTCAAACAATAATGGACAGGATGATTATGGACTAAAATACATAGACCATCAAGGGTATGGTAGAATATGTAAAGACTATAGAATAGAGTTTCCACTACAACATCAAGATAAACAACCAGGAATGGAATACTTAATGACACCAAGACCTATATTTAATAATCCATATTACAGGCCAGCTAGAAAACTATATAATAAAGTTGCAATCATAACAGGAGGAGATTCTGGAATTGGAAGAGCCACAGCAGTTGGATTTGTAAAAGAAGGAGCAACCGTTGTAATTGTCTATTATGATGAACATAAAGATGCCCAAGAAACAAAAGAATTCGTTGAAAAAATGGGAGGAACATGTTTATTACTTGCAGGAGATATAAAAGATATTAATTTCTGTGATAAAATTGTAGAAGAAACAATAAAAACATTTGGGAAAATTGATATATTAGTAAATAATGCAGGAGTACAATATCAACAAAAAAGCTTGTTAGATATTACAGATGAACAATTCGATTTAACTATGAAAACCAATATATATTCTATGTTTTATTTAACAAAAAGAGCATTAAAACACATGAAATCAGGAGCAAGTATTATAAATGTAACATCAATTACAACATTTAAAGGAGAGCCAGAACTAATAGATTATGTAACAAGTAAAGGAGCAATTGTAGGTTTTACAAGATCACTTGCTACTAATTTAGCAGATAAAAATATAAGAGTAAATGCAGTTTCACCTGGTGTATTTTGGACTCCATTACAACCAGCATGTTGGGAAGCAGAAAAAATACCAACACTCGGTTCAGATGCACCAATGGGAAGAGCAGGGCACCCTTATGAAATAGCACCACTATTTATATACTTAGCAAGTGATGATTCATCCTACGTTACAGGTCAAGTAATGCATATAAATGGAGGAGAGTACAAAGGGTAAATAAAAAACAGACAAAGTCTTGTAAATCAACACCTACAAGACTTTGCAATTTGGTTGGTAAGTTTTTAAATCCACACCTGTGATATTTGCTTTCCAACCATTTGGAAAAGGAATATCTGGAAAATTATTTGCAATTTTTTCACCTTCAATATATGCTACACTGTTTTTAGATAAATTATTAGTAACTAAATCAACTCCATCTGGATTAACCATAGGTAGTATGTATAAAGAAGTAGAATTAAATAAATCACGAGCGTTGTAACCATAAATTTTTCCATTTAAAGTGTATGCAATACAATAGTCTTCAATAAACTTCATAAGAAGTAGTGAAGTTATCCATTCATTTGCATGAAATGAACCATTATAAAAAATCTGTTTTGAACCAGTGCCTATTTGGATTACTGGTAAATACTTACCAAGTACACTATATCCAATACTACTTGTTTTTAAAAAAGGATAAATACGACTTAATGAATTAATATCTAAAATCATACTATCATAATTATAATTTACATTTGTATTTACAACACTGCCAACAGGAATAATAATTATATTTGAAACTCTTAAATTGTTAGATACAATTCCAGGGTTTGCCATTATAATGCTATTTTCTTCTATCCCAAAAGACTTTGCAATTGAATATAAAGTATCTCCATTTTTAATAGTATAGTATGTATAACCATTCATAAAAATCACCAGTAATAGTATATTAAAAAACTATATAAAATGTGTTATCAAATGCTTGACAAAGCATTTTTTTGTGATAAAATGTTAGTTGAAGCTAACAAAATAAAAAGGAGGAAATATGCTAGAACTAAAAAATATATGTTTTACAAGAGATAATAAGAAAATATTGGATAATATAAATATTAAAATTGATATAGGTAAATTTATAGCCATTACTGGACCAAATGGTTCTGGAAAGTCTACTCTTGCAAAAATTATTATGGGGATAGAATCGCCTGATGAAGGACAAGTAATATTTGATGGGATTGATATTACTAATATGAGTATAGATAAAAGAGCAAAATTAGGAATAGGATTTGCATTTCAACAACCAGTAAAATTTAAAGGAATAACAATATATGATTTAATAAAGCTATCTGCTAAAAGAGATATAAATAAGAAAGAAGCATGTGAGATTTTAGCACAAGTAGGTTTGTGTGCAAAAGAATATGTAGATAGAGAAATAAATTCATTATTATCAGGAGGAGAATTAAAAAGAATAGAAATAGCATCTGTAGTGTCAAAAAAATCTAAACTTACAATATTTGATGAACCAGAAGCGGGAATTGATTTGTGGAGTTTTAATAATTTAATAGAGGTATTTGAAAAACTGCAAAATGAAATAGATGGTTCTATATTAATAATTTCTCATCAAGAAAAAATATTAAATATAGCAGATAAAATTATCCTTATGAAAAATGGAAAAGTTGAAAAAGTAGGATTAAAAGAAGAAGTATTACCAATACTTTTAGATAAACCAAAATGTTGCAAACTAAAAGGAGGAACTAATGGATAGTATAGAAATGAAACTGTTAAGACAGATATCAGATTTAGAAGATAATTTTGTTGGTGCGTATAATATTAGAAAAGATGGAGAAGGAATAAAGAAGAATATAACTGAAAATGTTAATATAGTGACTAAACAAGATGCTTCTGGAATAGATATATATGTAAAAGAAAATACAAAATTTGAAGTTATACATATTCCTGTAATTATAACTAAAAGTGGACTAAAAGATGTTGTATACAATGATTTTTATATAGGAAAGAATGCAAATGTAGCAATAATTGCAGGATGTGGAATACATAATGATCATAATAAAGATTCTGAACATAATGGAATACATAGATTTTTTTTACAAGAAGGTGCAAAAGTAAAATATATAGAAAAACATTATGGAGAAGGAAATGGAACAGGAAAAAGAATATTAAATCCAATAACTGAGATAGAATTAAAAAAAGGTGCAACATTAGAAATGGATACAATACAAATTAAAGGAGTAGATTCTACAATAAGAACTACAAAAGCATTGTTAGAAAATGATACAAACTTAATTATAACAGAAAAAGTAATGACACACGGTATACAAACTGCTACAACTGAATTCGAAGTGACATTACAAGGAGAGAATTCAAGTACACATGTAACATCAAGATCAGTTGCAACTGAAAGGTCAAAACAAAAATTCGTTTCTAAAGTATTTGGAAATACAAAATGTTTTGCACATGTAGAATGTGACGCCATAATAAAAGATGTAGCATGTGTACAAGCTATTCCAGAAATAATTGCAAATAATGTAAATGCAAATCTAATTCATGAAGCAGCAATAGGAAAAATTGCAGGAGAACAATTAATAAAGTTAATGACACTAGGACTTAGTGAAAAAGAAGCGGAAGAAACTATTATAAATGGTTTTTTAAAGTAGTAAGATTACATAATTGATTTTTGTATTAAAATTTGTTATAATTAGTTTACAAAAAATATTGGAGGTATGGTATGAGTACAATAACAGAAGTAACTAAACAAAAACGGTTAAGAAAAGAGGAGGAATTAAAACAAGATTTAATACATTCATCTAAAACAATTCAAATGCAAATTATCTTGAAAAGTAGCGAAATTAATTATGATCAACCAATAGGACAGATAATAAGACAAGCAAGGGAAATGCAAGGTCTTACATGTAAAGAACTATCAAAATTAAGCAATATATCTAAGGATCAAATAGATAATATTGAATCAGGTAGAACTAAGCAACCACAGTTAAATACTATAAGAAGGTTATTCCAAGCGCTAAAGCTAGATAGAGAAAAACTTATTTCGAAAGGTAAAGAAATTAACTATGACTTACCATTTGGACAACTAATAAAACAAGCAAGGGAAATTCAAGGTATTACGTGTAGAGAACTTTCAGAATTAATCGATGCATCTGAGAATCAAATACATAATATTGAATCAGGTAGAACTAAGCAACCACGGTTAGATACTATAAGAAGGTTAATCCAAGCTCTAAAGTTAGATAGAGAAAAAGTTATATCAAAAGGTAACGAAATTAACTATGACTTACCATTAGGACAAATAATAAAACAAGCAAGGGAAATGCAAGCTCTTACACTTAAAGAACTATCAGAAATAAGTGAGATATCTATATCTCAAATATATAGTATTGAATCAAGTACGACAAAACGTCCAAATTCATATACCATAATAAAGTTAACACAAGCTCTAAATTTAGAATTAGATCTTGTACTATATGTGCTAAATACCAAATGCTAACAACAAAAAATTTTTTACGAACTAAAACAACCTTACAAGAATTTGGAGGTTGTTTTAGTTCGTATATTTATTGGAAAAAGATAATTAACATTTGCTTAATTCAAAAAAAGAGTGGTTTTTTTTAGTGGTTAGGCTATTAAGCAGTAAAGATTACATAATTGATTTTTGTGTTAAAATTTGTTATAATTAGTTTACAAAAAATATTGGAGGTATGGTATGAGTACAATAACAGAAGTAACTAAACAAAAACGGTCAAAAAAGGAGGAATTAAAAAAAGATCTAATACTTTTATCTAGACCAATTCAAATGCAAGTTACCTTGCAAAATAGCGAAATTAATTATGACCAACCATTAGGACAGATAATAAGACAAGCAAGGGAAATGCAAGGTGTTACACGTAAAAAACTATCAGAATTAAGCGATATATCTGAGGATCAAATACTTAATATTGAATCAGGTAGAACTAAGCAACCATATTTAGATACTATAATAAGGTTAACAAAAGCTCTAAATTTAGATAGTAAAAGACTTATTTCGAAAGGTAAAGAAATTAACTATGACTTACCAATAGGACAAATAATAAAACAAGCAAGGGAAATACAAGGCCTTACGTGTGAGAAGCTGTCAGAAATAAGTGAGATATCTAAGAGTCAAACATATAGTATTGAATCAGGTAAGACAAAAAAACCAAAGTTAGATACCATAATAAAGTTAATACAAGTTCTAAATCTAGATAGTAAAAGAGTTATTTCGAAATATAACGAAATTAACTATGACTTACCAGTAGGACAAATAATAAGACAAGCAAGGGAAATGCAAGGTCTTACATGTAAGAAGCTATCAGAAATAAGTGAGGTATCTACAGCTCAAATATATAGTATTGAATTATGTAAGACAAAGTGTCCAAGATCATCTACCTTAATAAAGTTAACACAAGCTTTAAATCTAGATGTTGAAAAACTCATTTTGAAATGTAATGAAATTAATTATGACTTACAAGTAGGACAAATAATAAGACAAGCAAGGTCTTACGTGTAAGAAGCTGTCAGAAATAAGTGAGATATCTATGGTTCAAATATTTAGTATTGAATCAGGTAGAACAAGAAAACCAAAGTTAGATACCATAATAAAGTTAACACGAGCTCTAAATTTAGAATTAGATCTTGTACTATATGTGCTAAATACCAAATACTAAAAACAAAAAAATTTTTTACGAACTAAAACAACCTTACAAGAATTTGGAGGTTGTTTTAGTTCGTATATTTATTGGAAAAAGATAATTAACATTTGCTTAATTCAAAAAAAGAGTGTTTTTTTTAGTGGTTAGACTATTAAGCAGTAGTAAGATTGCATAATGTCAATGATTTACGAATATTTCACCATATATGTTCTTGGCATTGGGTCTCTATAAATATGTTTTATTAGCCATTAGGAGCAAGCATTATAATTTTATAAATGGCTTGCCCTTATGCATAATGCTAACATATTTATTCTCAATATCAAGAAATCGTTTCACTCATATAGGGTGAAATATTTATAAATAAAATACAGTAGTAAGATTACATAATTGATTTTTGTGTTAAAATTTGTTATAATTAGTTTACAAAAAATATTGGAGGTATGGTATGAGTGCAATAACAGAAGTAACTAAACAAAAACGGTTAAAAAAGGAGGAATTAAAAAAAGATCTAATACTTTTATTTAGAACAAATCAAATGCAAATTACCTTTGAAAGTAGTGAAATTAATTATGAGCAACCAATAGGACAGATAATAAGACAAGCAAGGGAAATGCAAGGTCTTACGTGTAAAGAATTATCAGAATTAAGCGATATATCTAAGGATCAAATATGTAATATTGAATCAGGTAGGACAAAAAATCCAAGTTTATATACTTTAACACAGATAATACAAGCTTTAGAGAATGTAAAAGATATTTGGAAAGGTAACGAAATTGACTATGAGCAACCAATAGGACAGATAATAAAACAAGCAAGGAAAATGCAAGGTCTTACATGTAAAGAACTATCAGAATTAAGTAATATATCTGAGAATCAAATATATCGTATTGAATCAGGTAGAACTAAGCAATTACATTTAGATATCATAATACGGTTAACACAAGCACTAAAGCTAGATAGAGAAAAACTTATTTCGAAAGGTAACGAAATTAACTATGACCAACCAATAGGCCAAATAATTAAACAAGCAAGGGAAATGCAGGCTCTTACGCGTAAAGAACTATCAGAATTAATCGATGTATCTAAGGAGCAAATATATAATATTGAATCAGGTAAAACTAAGCAACCACAGTTAGATACTAGAAGAAGGTTATTCCAAGCACTAAAGCTAGATAGAGAAAAACTTATTTCGAAAGGTAACGAAATTAACTATGACTTACCATTAGGACAAATAGTAAAACGATTAATGGAAATGAAGGGTCTTACGTGTAGAGAACTATCAGAATTAAGTGGTATATCTGAGACTGAAATATATCGTATTGAATCAGGTAAGAGAAAATATTCAAGATTATATATTTTAGCACAGATAATACAAGCTTTAAAGAATGTAAAAGATATTTCGAAAACTAGCAAAATTAATTATGACCAACCATTAGGACAGATAATAAGACAAGCAAGGGAAATGAAGGGTCTTACGTGTAGAGCACTATCAGAATTAAGCGATATATCTGAGACTCAAATATATAATATTGAATCAGGTATAACTAAGCAACCATATTTAGATACTATAATAAGGTTAACAAAAGCACTAAATCTAGATAGTGAAAAACTCATTTCGAAATGTAATGAAATTAATTATGACTTACAAGTAGGATCAATAATAAGACAAGCAAGGGAAATGCAAGGTCTTACATGTAAGAAGCTATCAGAAATAAGTGAGGTATCTACAGCTCAAATATATAGTATTGAATCAGGTAAGACAAAAAAACCAAATTTAGATACCATAATACGGTTAACACAAGCTTTAAATCTAGATGTTGAAAAACTTACTTCGAAAGGTAATGAAATTAACTATGACTTACAAGTAGGACAAATAATAAGACAAGCAAGAGAAATACAAGGTATTACATGTGAGAAGCTGTCAGAAATAAGTAAGATATCTATAGCTCAAATATATGATATTGAATTAGGTAAGATAAATCCTATACCTTTAGATACCTTAACACAGTTAACACAAGCTCTAAGGCTAGATAGCGAAAAACTTATTTTGAAAAATGACAAAATTCAAGTAGGACAAATAATAAGACAAGCAAGGGACAAGCAAGGTCTTACGTGTAAGAAGCTGTCAGAAATAAGTGAGATATCTATGGTTCAAATATTTAGTATTGAATCAGGTAGAACAAGAAAACCAAAGTTAGATACCATAATAAAGTTAACACGAGCTCTAAATTTAGAATTAGATCTTGTACTATATGTGCTAAATACCAAATACTAAAAACAAAAAAATTTTTTACGAACTAAAACAACCTTACAAGAATTTGGAGGTTGTTTTAGTTCATATATTTATTGGAAAAAAGAATTAACATTTGCTTAATCCAAAAAAAAGAGGAGCTTTTTGATCATCTTTTAGGTTAGACTATTAAGTCAAATTATTGACACAAATAAAGGGATATGATAATCTTTAAGAGAGTAAAATAAAAAGGAGATTTGCTATGAATAATTTGCCAGAAAAATATTTTGATGCAACTGAGTTTGAGAATATAAAAGAATTAATTTATAATTGTGCTAAAGTGTATGAGAAAAATACAGCTTTTATTATTAAACATAAGGATAATAAAGAGGTAGAATATGAGTATATTACTTATAAGCAGCTATTAGAAGATGTTAATTGTTTTGGAACAAGTTTATATGAATTAGGATATAAAGGAAAAAGAGTAGCAATAGTTGGTAGAAATAAATATGAATGGGTAGTAGCTCATTTAGCAAATCTTTTAGGCGGAATTATTTCTATACCTTTAGATAAAGAATTACAAGTAGATGAATTAGAAAGTTGTTTGTGTAGAAGTAAAGCAGATGTTGTTATATTTGATGAAAAATATTTAAAAAATATTGAGGAAATAAAAAGTAGAAATAATAGTGAATTAAAAGAATATATTTGTATGAATAAAATTGATAACTATAAAAATATACATGATTTAATACAAGAAGGTAGAAGCCATATAAAACAAGGAAAAAATGAATATATAGATGCTAAAATAGATTCATATAATATGTCTATATTATTATTTACATCTGGAACAACCTCAAAATCTAAAGCAGTAATGTTATCTCAAAATAACATTACATCAAATGTATATGCAATGCAATTAGTAGAAAAATTTTATACAACAGATGTAAACTTAGCATTTTTACCATTCCATCATATTTTTGGTTCAACAGAAATGATAGTAATGCTTGCTTGTGGAGTTCCAATAGCATTTCCAGATGGATTAAGATATATAGCTCAAAACTTAAGAGAATATAAAGTATCTGTATTTGTAGGAGTTCCAATATTAATAGAAAGTATATACAAAAAAATAGAAAAAGAAGTAGAAAAACAAGGAAAAGAAAAAGTAGTAAATATAGCAAAAAAAGTTAGTAATGTATTTTTAAAATGTAAAATAGATATTAGAAAAAAATTATTTAAGTCTATATTAGATGCATTAGGTGGACATATGCGTTTTGTAATATCAGGTGGAGCACCATTAGATAAGAAAGTTGCAAAAGGATTTAATGAACTTGGAATAAAAATTGTTCAAGGATATGGATTAACAGAAACATCACCAGTTATTGCAGCTGAAAACGATAAAAAAGTAAAATATGGTTCTGTTGGATTTCCTATGTATAATGTGCAAATAGAATTAGAAAACAAAGATGAAAATGGTATAGGAGAAATAAAAGCAAAAGGACCAAATGTAATGCTTGGATATTATGAAAATGAAGAAGAAACAAAAAAAGTACTAAAAGATGGATGGTTTTATACAGGAGATTTAGGATATTTTGATAAAGAAGGTTATTTATTTATAACAGGAAGACGAAAAGATATGATAGTACTAAAAAATGGAAAAAAAGTATTTCCAGAAGAATTAGAAACATTAGTAAATAGAATAGATGTTGTAGAAGAATGTATGGTGTTTGCATTGCCAGATGGAAGGGACAAAAATGATGTAAAACTTTCTGTAAAAGTAGTGTACAATAAAGATGAAGTAAATGAAAAGTATCCTAATATTACAATAGAAGAATTACAAAAAAATATATGGAATCAAATAAAAGAAATAAACAAAACTTTACCACCATATAAATATATAAAAAATATGATATTAACTAATGAAGAATTAATAAAAACTACAACAAAGAAAGTAAAAAGAAATGAAGAAATGAAAATAATTTTGGGAACAAATTAAAATATATTTATTATTACTTGATATAGCGATTTCTTTGAAGATTTAATTGTATATTAACAGTATAAAAATTTTCAAAGGGTATGCTATATCAGATGTAATCTCGATTATAAATCGAAGGATAAAGTGTAAGTTTTTTATTTAATACTATGCTTAACAAAGATTTTTCATTAATTTACTCTAATTTTAAGTAATAAAAAAGCAACACATAAGTGTTGTTTTTTTACTAATTTTCTTCAGTTTGACCTTCTAAAACTTTTTTACCATTATAGTATCCACAATTAGAACAAGCTGTATGTTGCATAACTGGTTCATGACAATGTGGGCAAGTAGCATAATTTGGTTTACCTAATTTCCAAGTAGATCTTTTTAAACCAGTTCTTGCTTTTGACCATCTTCTTTTTGGTTGTGCCATTTTAATTCCCTCCTTGTAACTTGAGATATTTATATATCTTTTTGAAATTTGCTTTTTTAAATTCACCTTAAAAGTATACTAATTATTTTTGACTTTGTCAACAGGAATATTAAATTTTTTTCAAAAATGCTAGATATTGAGCTTTTTTTGTGCTATAATATATAGATAAGTGTTATACAAAAGATTTCTCATATTCACTAATTAGTGAAAAAGCTATATCTCCAACTAGCTTTTTTATAAATACTAACAAGAAAGGAGAAAAGGCTATGAGATTACAGCCAATTACCAATGGGCAAGCAATGATAGTTTGCTTAGTGGTTTTGGCAGTAAGTGCAGTTGCTTGCGTCAAAGTTATTTTAGATGCAAAAGATAGCTGGAAAAGAGGAGAAAAAGGTAACTTCGTAAAACAAGTTTTTAATTCTCTTAGATTAGTGGTTTTAATTGTACTTATTGCCAATCTGATGTAGCAAGGGCGGGGGCTTTTTAGCCTCCGCCTTTGCAATGCATTATGATTATTTGTAAAATATTACAGAATTTTTTTGTATTTGTAAAAAATGTGCAAATATGGTAAAATGACTTAAATAAAAGTAAAGAAGGTGCAATATGTGTGTTAATAAAAGATTAGATAAGATAAATTATTATTTAGATATAGCAGAAACAGTAGCTAAAAGAGGAACATGTTTAAGGAAAAATTTTGGTTGTATTATTGTAAAAAATGATGAAATAATTTCAACCGGATATAGTGGTGCACCACGAGGAAGAATTAATTGTATAGATTTAGGATATTGTACTAAAAAGCGAAAATTTCCTGAAATACGACATGGTGGATATGATGCATGTAGATCAGTTCATGCTGAGCAAAATGCAATGCTTAGTGCTTCACGAAAAGATATGATAGGTGCAACAATGTATTTAGTAGGTAAAAGAACTGATACAGGTGAATATGAACCAGGTGCAAATTCATGTCAAATGTGTAGAAAGCTTATAATTAATGCAGGAATAAAACAAATAATAATAAGAGGACAAAAACAAGGAGAATATTTAACAGTAGATATAACAGATTGGGTAGAGCATGATGACTTATTAGAAGGCAAAATAACATATTAAATTAATTATGAAACTATGGATAACAAATGTTAATGTTTTCAACTTATTTTTAAATGTAGTAGTAGGAATAGCAATTTTTTTGATTATGATATACACAAAATAATATGTTTAGAATTTACAGTACTATTCTAATGAAAATAAATTATATTTTAGCAGTATTGTGTAAATACAAATTTTACCACAACGAATTGACAAAATTTACATAATATGATATAGTGAGATATGTAACTAGATTATATTATGTTCAATTAGTCGAAAGGAGACAAAATGGAGTTTAAATTAGTAAGTGAGAAGAAGATTTATAGTACAAAACGGTATAGTTTTAGCTTAGAAGGATTGAAAGGGCAACTAACATTGAAGTTTCATGGTTCTGTTAAGCCAACTATAAAGGATTGTGCCCAAATAATTTTTAAATTATTTGAAAATTGCAATAAGGAAGTAACTAGTATAGTTGTTGAAGTACAAGGTTGCATAACATGCCAGAAGGTTGAGCTTCTAAAAACAGATAATGAGTCAGATATTATATTTAAACTAAGTGATGTTGTTGTTATATTACCTCCTAAAAAGATAATCGACTAAAAAGATTTAGAGAATGCGAAACCATGAAAATTTTCACGGTTTCGCATTCGCGCTTTGTAGATAAACAATTCAAATTTATTGACTAAACAATTAAATTAACCATTAAAGAATTTTAAATTTTGATTGACTATATTATAGAATTAGTATAGAATATCATTATAGAAAAAGAGGTGAGAGTGATGTCTAAGCCAATAGTTGCAATAGTTGGTAGACCAAATGTTGGAAAATCAACATTTTTTAATTATATAATTGGAAGTCGTCTTTCTATTGTTGAAGATAAACCAGGTGTTACAAGAGATAGAGTATATGCAAATACAAATTGGCGTGGAAGAGATTTTACTGTAATAGACACAGGAGGAATAGATACAGATAGTTCAGATTTAATAACAACAGAAATTGCAAACCAAGCAAATATTGCAATAAACTTAGCTGATGTTGTAATATTTTTAACAGATATAAAACAAGGTGTTACACAAATAGATAAAGAGATAGCATTAATTTTGAAAAAATCTTTAAAACCAATTATACTTGTATGCAATAAAGCAGATAATTATGGTAAAACATCTGATGATATATATGAATTTTATAATTTAGGTTTAGGGGAACCATATCCACTATCTGCTACAAATGCAATTGGGATTGGGGACATATTAGATGCAATATATGAACAATTTCCAAAAGAAGATGTAAATGAAAATGATGAAGAAATTATTAAAGTTGCAATAATAGGAAAACCAAATGTAGGAAAATCTTCTTTAGTAAATAAAATATTAAATGAACAAAGAGTAATAGTTAGTAATATTGCAGGAACAACAAGAGATGCTATAGATTCATACTATGAAAATGAATTTGGAAAGTATATATTTATAGACACAGCAGGTATTAGAAAAAAAAGTAAAATATATGAATCAATAGAAAAGTTTAGTGTTATGAGAACACAGCTTGCTATACAAAGAGCAGATGTATGTTTAATGATGATAGATGCAACAGAAGGTGTAACAGAGCAAGATGCAAAAATAGCAGGTCAAGCACATGAAGAAGGTAAAGGAATAATTTTAGTAATAAATAAATGGGATGAGATAGAAAAAGATACATATACAATAGAACAATTTAAAAAAGATGTATACAACAAATTGTCTTACCTAACATATGCACCAATAATATTTATATCTGCAAAAACAGGACAAAGAGTAAATAAATTATATGAAATGATAAATAATGTAGCAAATCAAAATGCAATGAGAGTTTCAACATCAATGCTAAATCAAGTTCTAAATGAAGCAATAGCAATAGTACAACCACCAACAGATAAAGGCAAAAGATTAAAAATATATTATATGACTCAAGCTACTACTAAACCACCAACTTTTGTAGTTTTTGTTAACAATAAAGACCTCTTTCACTTTTCATATGAAAGATACTTAGTAAATCAAATAAGAAAAGAATTTGGAATGCAAGGAACACCAATAAGGATAATAACAAGAGAAAAAGGAGGAATGTAAAAATGACAATATATATAGTAATTGCAATTATTGCATATGCAATAGGAAGTATTAGTTTTTCTGTAATATTTAGTAGAAAATTTGCAGGATTTGATGTTAGACAAAAAGGAAGTGGGAATGCTGGTTCAACAAATGTTTTGCGAACAGTTGGAAAAAAAGCAGCTATATTAACTTTATTATGTGATGCTTTAAAAGGTGTAGTAGCTGTTTTAATAGCTGTAATTGCAGGTATAATAATAAAAGAAGCAGATAGTTCATTATTAGTACAAATAGCTGCTATTGCTGTAATATTAGGGCATACTTTTCCTATATTTTTTGAATTTAAAGGTGGAAAAGGTGTTGCAACATCATTAGGAGTATTACTTATAGTAAATTGGCAAATGGGATTAATTTGTTTAGTATTTGCACTTATTATAATGGCTTTAACAAGAATGGTATCAGCAGGTTCTGTTGTTGCAGCTATATTATTTCCTGTTTTAACATTATTTTTGGGTCAAGAGCATTTTATAGCTAGTGGAAATTATTTTGTTTTTAGTATAATTATGACATTAATTGTTATGTTTAATCATAGAACTAATATAGGAAGAATATTAAATGGAACAGAAAATAAATTGAGTTTTAAAAAGAAATAATTAGGGGGAATAATTTTGAAAACAATAGCAATAATAGGTAGTGGAAGCTGGGGAGTAGCATTAGCTACGCATTTGGCAAATGCTGGAAATAAAGTGAAATTGTGGTCTTTTTCAAAGGAAGAAGCAAATCTTATTAATAATGAAAAAAAATGCAAATTTTTACCACAAATAATTTTACCAAATAATATAGAATGTTATACAGATTACAAATCTACAATAGAAGGTTCTGAATTAGTATTACATGTTACACCTTCTAAGTTTACAAGAGATACTATAAGGCAATATAAAGAATATATAGATGAACAGCCAATAATTATGTGTTCTAAAGGTTTTGAAAAGGAAACTTTATTTACATTAGATGAAGTTATAAAAGATGAACTTCCAAATAAAAAATATGGAGTTTTATCAGGTCCTAGTCACGCAGAAGAAGTATCTAGACAAATTCCAACAGCAATGGTTGTTGCATCTGAATATGAAGATGTAAAACAAATGGTTCAAGACATTTTTATGAATGAAAAAATGAGAATATATACATCTTGTGATGTAAAAGGTGTCGAGCTTGGTGGAGCATTAAAAAATATAATAGCTTTTTGTGCAGGAATTTCATCTGAATTAGGATTAGGAGATAATTCTTTTGCAGCATTAATAACAAGAGGATTAAATGAAATAAATCGTTTAGGAACTAAAATGAATGGAAATAAAGATACATTTTATGGTTTAACTGGTCTTGGAGATTTAATAGTAACATGTTTAAGTGAACATAGTAGAAATAGAAAAGCTGGAAAATTAATAGGTGCTGGAAAAAGTATTGAAGAAGTAAGAAAAGAAGTAGGTATGACAATTGAAAGTATAGATAATATTGAAGTTGCATATGAACTTAGTAAAAAATATAATATAGAAATGCCAATAGTTAATGCAGTGTATGATGTATTATATAATAATTTAAATCCAAATGAAGCTGTTACAATTCTAATGACACGTGATAAAAAAGCTGAATAATATTAGAAAATCTACCAATACTAAGATTAAGTATTTTGGAGGTATAAAGAAATGGATTTTTTTGATAAGTTAGGTCAAAAGGCAACACAAACATATAAATATACTACTGAAAAAACATCAAAAATAGCTAAAGAGGCTAAATTAAAGATGGCTATGAATGAACATAAAGATAGTATTGAAGAAATATATACAGAAATAGGAAAAAAGATATATCAAAATCATATAGCTAAAGAAGATGTTGATATAGATATAACATTAGAGCTAGAAGAATATTGCATACAAATAGATGAACTATCAGATAGAATAGAAGAAGAAAGAAAAGAATTATTAAAATTAAAGAATAAAAAGCAATGTACAAATTGCTATTATGAAATTCAAAATGATTATAATTACTGCCCCAATTGTGGTAAAACACAGCAAGATATAGAGGAAGTTAATGATAAAACAGATGAAAATATGGATAATATAGTTGAAGAAGAATAATTTTTTTAGTTGTGAGTACTATAAACAATAGTACTCACAATATAAAAATTTGAAGGAGTAAATATGAAGTTAGTTATACAAAAAGTATCAAAAGCAGATGTAACAGTAAATAATGAAGTGGTAGGAAAAATAAATAAAGGATTTGTAGTACTATTAGGAATATCTAATTTTGATACAGAAGAAAAAGCTGATTATTTAATAAAAAAACTCTATAATTTAAGAGTTTTTGAGGATGAAAATAAAAAAATGAATTTGTCTTTAAAAGATGTAGCAGGAGAATTATTAATTATTTCACAATTTACATTATTTGCAGATTGTTCAAGAGGAAATAGACCAAGTTTTACAGATGCAGGAAAGCCAGAAGTTGCTAAAAATTTATATGAATATTTTATACAAGAATGCAAAAAACTTGGTTTAAAGGTAGAAACAGGAATTTTTGGAGAACATATGCAAGTTAGTTTAATTAATGATGGACCAGTTACCATATTAATTGAAAAATAGTTAATTAATATTTAAAGTTAATTATCTGCTATATAATAAAAATAAATTTAAGTGAATTTTTAATATGGGTATCTTTCATATAGATATTTTATAATAGAATTGACATTATTATTAGTTACATTAATAAATGTGCCTTCATCTATGCTAATCCACATATTTATTTGATATTTATCGTTGTTATCAATAAATGTACCAATAATTTCTGCTATTTCTATTGGGTTAGTATATTTATTCTCCCATTTTAAATCATTTTGAATTTCAATGTTTTTATCATAAAATTTATTTAGAAAGTTTAGTATTTCACCTTTTTTATTACTATATAAATTTACAATTGTATACATATAAAAAATCTCCTTTTATTTTAGTATTGTATTTTATTTATTTATATATACTTGAGAATAAAAGGTAATTTTTTTGGTAATACTATTAAAAAAGTGTAAAGGTGATTAATAAATGAAAAAAAGATTATTTAGAGATTTAGTAGTATTACAAATTTTGGCTATTTTAGCAATAACATGTCTTGCAGGATGTAGTAATAATGCTAATGCTAATGATAATGATACTTTAATATCTAAGGTTGATAATGAAATGTCATTTCTTGATGTTCAATTAATAGATATGTTAAATGAGCTAAATGGAATATCGTTTACAAATTATATAGTTTCTGCAACAGAAGTAAAAGAAAGTGAAACAACATCATCTAATTCAAAATCGGAAAGTTCTACAAAGCAAGATTCACAATCAGGAGAAGGAGAAGGGAGCTCTTCATCTGACTCTAGCGATTCTAGTTCAGAGGAGAGTGGAGCAAAAGATAAAAAAAGTGCTTCACTAGATTATGGTATGCAAGCAAATGGAGTACTACTAAATAAGCAAGAAATTGATTGGAATAATTTGAAGTACGATGTAGAGCAACTGTATACTTCATGGGCTACAATAATTTTAGATTTATATAAATTAAATATTAACAATGATATTATTCTAGCATTTAGTGCAGAATTAGACACAGTAACAAAAGCAATAAAGGAAGAAAATAAAAAAGAAGCACTAGTCCGAATTGCAAAGCTTTATAGTTATTTACCAAAATATGTAGAATCGTATTCAAAAAATAATAAAAAGATAAATGTTTTAAAAACAAAATCTAATATTCTAAATGCATATTCTATTGTAGAGGACAATAGGCAAGAAGAAGTGAAAAAAGAACTTACTAATGCAGAACAGGCTTTTTTACCAATTATAAACAATATGGAAACAAGTAATATACAATATAATATAAATAAAGCATATATACTAATTAAAGAAATTCAAAATACATTAGATTCAAGTGACAGTGATATATTCTACATTAAATATAAAAATTTAATGGAAGAGTTAAATATAATTCAATAACGAAATTGACTTTTGAAAAAAAAAATATTAAAATATAAAAAGAGTAAATTGAATAGTCGCGTGTACAAATCGCAAGGTTGTATATGAGGAAAGTCCGGGCTCCACAAGAGCAATGATGCTGGATAACGTCCAGTGAAGGAAACTTCAAGGAAAGTGCAACAGAAAATAACCGCCTAATTTTTTAGGTAAGGATGAAAAGGTGAGGTAAGAGCTCACCGCAGATATGGTGACATATCTGGTCAGTGTAAACCCCATCTGGAGCAACACCTAAGCATGAGAAGGTTAAGATGCTCTTTCGTCTTCTCAAATTGGTGGCATGAGGTATATAGTAATATATATCCTAGATAAATGACTATTCACGACAGAACCCGGCTTATAGATTTACTTTAAAATATGATAATACAAGTAAAGTTCTTTGCTAAAAAATGTAATATATTATTCGATAGTTTTTAAGTATTTTAATCGAATATACTTCTAAAATAATAATCATTTTTTAGCAAAGGGCTTTACTTATCTATTTTTAATATATAATATTAGATAAATCATAAGGCAAAGGTGTTTCAAAATTAAGGGGTAGTTTTGTTATAGGATGTATAAAAGAAATTTTATATGCATGTAGTGCTTGACGATTTATAAAAATACTTGAATTACCATACAAAGTATCGCCAATTAATGGATGACCTATATATGACATATGTACTCGTATTTGATGTGTTCTTCCTGTTTTTAATTCTATATTTAGTATAGACATATTATTTTTTTCTTTTATTACTGTGTAATTTGTAATAGCAATATCTCCTAAATTATTTACACATCGTTTAATTATACTATTTTCTTCTCTAGCAATAGGAAGATTTATAATGCCACTTTTTTCATTAAAAATACCCTCTACAATAGCAATGTAATATTTTTTAAATACATTGGATTTCATTTGTCTTACTAGACATTCCTGAATATATTCATTTTTAGCAAAAATTACAAGTCCTGAAGTATTTTTATCTAATCTATTTACAGGTCTAATTTTCTTTTTTAAATTAATACTGTCAAAATAATATCTAACTCCATTAGATAAACTATTTTCAAAATTATCCATACAAGGATGAATAGCTAAATTAGGCGGTTTGTTTAGAATAAGCATACAATCATCCTCATATACTATATTCAAATTTATCTTTGTAGGAACAATATTAGAATTATCCTCTTCAAAATCTATAAAAACATCAATAATATCTTCTAAATTTACTTTATGATTTAAATAAGTAGTATTATTATTCAAAAAGATTTTGTTATTATTTTTTAATTTTAACAATAATCTATCAGAAATACAAAATTCTTCTTTTAAAACGTGTTTTAAATTTTGATACTTATTATTTACTATATGATAACACAAATGCATAGCAATCTCCTTAAAATAATATACAATGATTATAACAAATACATCAAATAAGGTAAATATATAATAGCTTTATAGAAAGGAAATTTGGTTAAAAATATTGTGCTTTTTAAAGATAACATATATAATATAGAAAAATGAATGGAGGAGATAAAAATGTCTTTTATAGAAAATATTAAAATGAAAGCAAAATCTAATATAAAAAATATTGCATTACCAGAGGCAACAGATTTACGTGTTTTAGAAGCAACACAAATGATTCTAAAAGAAGGTTTTGCACAAATTACATTGATTGGAAATAAAGAAGAAATTGAAGCAATAGCAAGAAAAAACAATATAGATATATCTTTGGCAAACATCATAGATCCAGAGAATTCTGATAAATATGATACATATGTAAATGAGTTTTATGAATTACGAAAACTAAAAGGAATAGACTATAATAAAGCAAAGCAGTTAATTAAAGATCCAGTTTATTTTGGAATGATGATGGTAAAACAAGCAGACTGTGATGGATTAGTTTCAGGAGCTATACACTCAACATCTGATACATTACGACCAGCATTACAAATACTAAAAACTGCGCCAAACACAAAACTTGTTTCAGCATTCTTTTTAATGATTGTTCCAAATTGTGAGTTTGGAGAAAATGGAACATTTGTATTTTCAGACTGTGGACTAAATGCAAATCCAACTCAAGAAGAATTATCTGAAATAGCCATTTCATCTGCAAAAAGTTTTGAACAACTTGTAGGAAAAAAAGCAAAAGTAGCAATGCTTTCATATTCAACATATGGAAGTGCAAAATCTGAATTAACATCAAAAGTAATTTCTGCAACAAATTATATAAAAGAAAAAGAGCCTAATTTATTAGTAGATGGAGAATTACAATTAGATGCAGCAATAATTCCAGAAATTGCACACTCAAAAGCACCACGGAAGTAAAGTTGCAGGACAAGCGAATACATTAATTTTTCCAAATTTAGATGCAGGAAATATAGGATACAAATTAGTACAAAGACTAGCAAAGGCTGAAGCATATGGTCCATTATGCCAAGGAATAGCAAAACCTGTAAATGATTTATCAAGAGGATGTAGTAGTAATGACATAGTAGGAGTAGTAGCAATAACAGCATTACAGGCACAAGTGTAATATATAATAACAAATAAATGCATTATGCAAACAAATGCACAACAAGTAAAATAAAAAATACTTGTTGTGTGTTTTTAAGTTGACAATAAAGAATAATTAGAATAGAATATGGGTACAAATACAAATAGAAAAATAAATAAAAAACGAAAGGAAAATATTTAATGGAAAAAAGATTAGATTTAGTAAAAAAATGGAATGAAAGGGCAAATAGAGATTTATCAATAAGAAAAAACAAATCACAAAAAGGAATAACATTAATAGCATTAGTAATAACAATAATAGTACTATTAATTTTAGCAGGAGTGACGATAAATATATTGTTTGGTGAAAGAGGAATACTAAAAATATCAGAAGAAGCAGCACTTTCAACAAGAGGAGCAAATGTAAAAGAGCAGGTAGAACTATGGAAAGCAGAAAAACAAACAGACAAAAAAACAGGACACAGTGGCAATACAAAAACAGAAAAAGAATTATTAGATGATTTAGAGATAAATCAAAAAATACTAAAAAATGAAGAAAGAAACCAACTAGAAGAACAAAGAACAGTAACAATAGGGAATCAAGTTATAACATTAGGAGAATACGAAGAAAATATACCTACAGGAGTATATCCTAAATTGTACTCATATAAAGATGGTAGAGAAGGAAAAGTATTAGAATTATCTCACGATGTAAATTATATAGACAGTGAGTTGCAGTTAGAAGATGATTATGATAATGTTGATGTGGGGGATATGAAGCCGATTGATGATTTTTATCCTGGATATAGTTTTATGAACTATCCATGGATTGAGTCAGAATATCAAGGAGCAGGAGTATGGGTACAATACAATTATGAAATAGTTGAAGTGAAAATAGTTGATAGGATTTTGCCTAATATTTTGCAAGATTATTTTATTGGATGTGAAAGATTAAAAAATATAGAAGGGCTAAATAATATTGATACTTCAAACGTAAGTAATATGCAGGGGATGTTTTTAAGATGTAGTAGTCTAACAAATCTAGATATAAGCAATTTTAAAACTGATAATGTTACTAATATGGGGAGTATATTTTCAGGATGTAGTAGTCTAACAAATCTAGATATAAGTAATTTTAAAACTGATAATGTTACTAATATGTGGAGTATGTTTTCAGGATGTAGTAGTCTAACAAATCTAGATGTAAGCAGTTTTAAAACTGATAATGTTACTAGTATGGGGAATATGTTTTCAGGATGTAGTAATCTAACAAATTTAGATGTAAGCAGTTTTAAAACTGATAATGTTACTTATATGGGGAATATGTTTTCAGGATGTAGTAGTCTAACAAATCTAGATGTAAGCAATTTTAAAACTGATAATGTTACTAATATGGAGTATATGTTTTCAGGATGTAGTAGTCTGACAAATCTAGATATAAGCAATTTTAAAACTGATAATGTTACTAATATGAGCTATATGTTTTCAGGATGTAAAAATTTAATAAAGATATATGTAAATCCATTAACATGGGTAACTGGTCAAGCTAATACAGATAACATGTTTAATGAATGTGGTACAAGTGAGGTAACATATAAGGAGTAAAATTTATAATAAGTTAAAATGATTGTATATGTAAATATATGATCATTTTTTTGTATAAGTATAGACATAGTAGAATGTAGCAATATTATGACATTATGGTTAAGTGGGAATAGTTTTGTATATAAAAATTTTAAAAGAGATTGATATATACAAAACTATTAAGTACTAATGCATTATAAAAAGTTAGTGAAAAAAGTACTAGAATTACTTGCATATGTATGGTATAATAATAATAATTTTTTATAGGGGAGGTAACTAATGAAGATATTAGTATTAAATTGTGGAAGTTCATCACTTAAGTATCAGTTAGTAGATATGGAAACAGAAAATGTATTAGCTCAGGGAAAGTATGAAAGAATTGGAGAAGATGAAGCTTTTATTACTCATAAGGTTGATGGTAGAAAAATAGAGATAGTATATCCAGCCAAAACACATGAAGAAGCTGTAGATTTTACTTTGAAACAATTGGTAAATCCAGAATATAAGGTAATAGATAGTTTAGATGAAATTAATGCTGTTGGACATAGATTAGTTCATGGTGGAGAAAAAATTACAAGTTCAGTTGTTATTGATGATGGTGTAGTAGATATTTTAAAACAATGTACAGACTTAGCACCATTGCATAATCCAGCAGGAATTATTGGTATAGAAGCATGTAAAAAAGTAATGCCAGGTAAACCAATGGTTGGTGTGTTTGATACTGCATTTCATCAAACAATGCCAAAAGAAAGATACCTATATCCTATTCCATATGAATATTACGAAAAATACGGTGTAAGAAAATATGGATTTCATGGAACATCTCATATGTATGTATCAAACAGACTTGCTGAAATTGAAAATACTCCAATAGAAAACTTAAAAATAGTTACATGTCATTTAGGACAAGGATCTAGCATATGTGCTGTTCAAGCAGGAAAATCTGTTGAAACAAGTATGGGACTTACTCCTCTTGCTGGAATCCCTATGGTAACAAGAAGTGGAGATTTAGATCCTTCTGTTGTTACATTTTTAATGAAAAAAGAAAATAAAACTGCTCAAGAAATTGAGGATATATTAAATAAAAAGTCAGGAGTACAAGGTCTATCTGGACTTGCACCAGATTTTAGAGTTATTGAAGAAGAATCTGTAAATGGAAATGAACGTGCAAAAATTGCTATGGATACTTTTAAATATACAGTTGCCCAATATATAGCAAGATATGCAGTTAGTATGAATGGAATTGATGCGATAGTATTTACAGGTGGTGTTGGAGAAAACCAAATAAATATACGAAAAGGTATATGTGAACAATTATCTTTTATGGGAGTAGAAATAGATGTAGATAAAAACAATATAAGAAGTGAAGAAAAACTAGTTTCTAAAGATTCTTCAAAAGTTAAAATATATGTAATTCCAACAAATGAAGAATTAATGATAGCAAAAGAAACTTTGAGATTAATTTAAAAATTGAAGGTTAGAAGTTACTTATATATTTTTTAGTTTCTAACTTGAAATAAATAATATAATAATAGGGGGAATTTATATGGCAAAAATTTTAGAAGATATTTCAAGAACATTTAATGAATTTTTATTGTTACCAAATTTAACAACAGAACAATGTATACCTAGTAATGTATCTTTAAAAACACCACTTGTAAAATTTAAGAAAGGTGAAGAACCAAAATATTCAGCTAATATACCTATGGTATCTGCTATAATGCAATCTGTTTCAGGTGAAGAAATGGGAATTGGTCTTGCTCGTGAAGGTGGAGTAGCATTTATATATGGAGCACAATCTATTGAAGCACAAGCAGAAATGGTTTACCATGTAAAAAAACATAAAGCTGGTTTTGTAATTAGTGATTCAAATGTAAAAAGTGGAACATCTTTAAGAGAAGTTATAGCGTTAGTAGAAGAAACAGGACATTCAACAGTTATTGTTACAGATGATGGCACAGCTAATGGCAAATTTTTAGGGATAGTTACTGATAAAGATTATAGAATTACAAGGGACAATCAAGATGAACCAATTGATAATTTTATGACTAAAGCTGATAAGGTCGTTTGTGCTAAAAAGGGTATAACTTTATCAGAAGCAAATGATATAATATGGGAAAATAAAATAAATTGTTTGCCAATATTATCAGAAGAAGGAAATTTAAAATATTTAGTATTTAGAAGAGATTATGAAGAAAGAAAAAATAATCCAAATTCTTTATTAGATGAAAATAAGAGATACATTGTTGGGGCTGGTATAAATACTAGGGATTATGAACAACGAATACCTGCTTTAGTTGAAGCTGGTGTTGATATGGTGTGTATGGATTCTTCTGATGGATATTCTGTATGGCAAAAAAGAACTATCGATTTTGTAAGAGAAAAATATGGAGATAGTGTTAAAATTGGTGCAGGAAATGTAGTAGATAAAGAAGGATTTAGATATTTGGCACAAGCAGGAGCAGACTTTATAAAAGTTGGTGTTGGTGGAGGTTCAATATGTATTACTAGAGAAACTAAAGGTATTGGACGAGGACAAGCAAGTGCACTAATAGATGTAGTTACTGCACGTGATGAGTATTTTGAGGAAACAGGCATATATATTCCTGTTTGTTCTGATGGAGGAATTGTACATGATCATCATATAACAATAGCTTTAGCATTAGGTGCAGATTTTGTTATGATGGGAAGATATTTTGCAAGATTTGATGAAAGTCCAACAAGATTATTAAAAGTAGGAAACAATTATGTAAAAGAATATTGGGGAGAAGGATCAAATAGAGCAAGAAACTGGCAAAGATATGATTTAGGAGGAGATAAAAACAAGTTATCTTTTGAAGAAGGTGTTGATTCATATGTACCATATGCAGGATCTTTAAAGGACAATTTAGCTGTAACAGTTTCTAAAATAAAATCTACTATGTGTAATTGTGGTGCAACAACTATTCCAGAATTACATGAAAAAGCAAGACTAACCCTAGTATCTGAAATAAGCATAACAGAAGGTAGTGCACATGATGTTATGTTAAAAGAGATTGATAAGAGTTATAAGTAAAATATACACCCTTTTATTGACATATTTTGTCGAATAATATATTATATTGGCAGGAATATTATTGCTATATTATAATATATTAAAATAAAAGGGTGATTATTTTGAATATAAAGTTTGTTAACAAAAAAAGATTTATTGCATGTATAGTTCTAATATTTGTTTTAATAGCATTATCTTCTGTGGTAGTTTTTGCTACTTTACAAGAAAAGCAGACAGTACTAACAGCTTCAAATGTTGATGATGAAACTATAAAGTTATATATATATGACAAATATGAAGAATTAAATTATAAGGATGTAGATGTTGCATATGGTTCATTAAAAACAGATAATACATCAAAAAATGAAACAAAAAAAACAGATGCTGAATCAAATAAAACAGTAACAAAAGATAATAAAAGTACAAATGTAAAAACAAATACAGCTAAAAGAGGACTTCCCATATTGATGTACCATTTTTTCTATAATGCAAAAGCAGGTGAAAAGGGTGCAGATAATAATTGGATGGAAATTTCAGCATTTGAACAACAAATGAAATATTTAGCAGATAATAACTTTTATTTTCCATCTTGGGATGAAGTAGAAAGCTATATTGATGGAAAAAAGAGCTTACCTGAAAAAAGTGTTGTAATAACTATTGATGATGGAGATGAAACTTTTATTAAACTTGCCATACCTATAATCAAAAAATATAATGTTAAGGCAACCTCATTTGTTGTAACAAGTTGGAATGGTGATTGGTTACCAAAACAATATAAATCTAATAAATTAGATTTTCAGTCGCATTCACATGATATGCATAGACCTGGTGCGAATGGAAAAGGTAGATTTGTTAATTTAAGTTACAAAGAAGCATTAGAAGATGTAAAAAAATCTAAAAACATTATAGGCAATTGTACTGTATTTTGTTATCCATTTGGACATTATAATGATACAGCAGTGAAAGTATTAAAAGATGCAGGATATAGACTTGCTGTTACTACTAATGGAGGTAGAGTATATCCAGGACAAAATAAATATCAATTACCACGTGTACGTATATCAAAAGGAATAAGCATGTCTGCTTTTAAGGATGCTGTAAAATAGTTGCAAGGATACATAAAGTAGTGTATAATATAAATATAGAAACTGCAAAATAGTTTGACTGTTTTTATAGTCAAGCAAACTTTTAAGGAGGATGCATTATGATTAACGTGTGCAAAGAACAAGTTGTAAATGGAATATTAACTAAGCTTCGGCTAGGAGTAATTCAGCCAATTCCAGAGCGTATACAAGCAGCGCTTAGCTTCTATGTATTTATTCGAAAAGAAGAGGCAATATCCATGACAGAGTTAATTCTTAAAAGGTACAATGAAGAAAAAAGTCGCATTTAGCGACTTTTTTCTTCATTGTTACAATTGATTATTCCCATTCAATTGTAGCAGGTGGTTTTCCTGTTATATCATATACAACTCTATTTACATGAGAAACTTCATTAACAATTCTAGAAGATACTTTTTCTAATATTTCATAAGGAATTCTAGCCCAAATAGCTGTCATAAAATCAGAGGTACTAACAGCACGTAGTGCAATTGTATAGTCATATGTTCTATCATCTCCCATAACACCAACACTTTTTAAGTTAGTTAGTACTGCAAAATATTGGTTAATGTCTTTATCTAATCTAGCTAGCTTTATTTCTTCTCTAAAAATTGCATCTGCATCTTTTAGTATTGTTAGTTTATCATCTGTAATATCTCCAATAACTCTTATAGCAAGTCCAGGTCCAGGGAATGGTTGTCTGTACACTAAATTTTCTGGAATACCTAATTCAAGTCCTGTTTTTCTAACTTCATCTTTGAATAAATCTCTTAATGGTTCTACTATTTCTTTAAAATCTACATAGTCAGGTAATCCTCCTACATTGTGATGACTTTTTATTGTAGTACCTTTTCCTAAACCACTTTCTATAACATCAGGGTAAATTGTTCCTTGGACTAAATAATCTACTGTACCTATTTTTTTAGCTTCTTCTTCAAATACACGAATAAATTCTTCACCAATTATTTTTCTTTTTGTTTCTGGATCTGTAACACCTGCAAGTTTTTCTAAAAATCTATCTTTAGCATTAACTCTAATTAAATTAATATCAAATTGATTTCTAAATATATCCTCAACTTCATCACCTTCATTTTTACGAAGAAGTCCATGGTCTACAAATATGCAAGTTAAATTTTTACCAATTGCTTTATGCAATAGTACAGCTGCAACTGAAGAGTCAACTCCTCCTGATAGAGCGCATAAAGCTTTTTTATCTCCAATTTTTTCTTTTAATGTATTTATAGTTTCGTTAACAAATGAAGACATCTTCCAATCTCCAGTACAATCACAAATATTATATAAAAAGTTTTTAATTATATTTGTACCATTAACAGTATTATTAACTTCAGGGTGAAATTGGATACCATATAATTTCTTTTTAGAATTTTCCATGGCAGCAGTAGGACAATTAGAAGTCTTACCTATTATTTTAAAACCTTCTGGAACATTAGATACATAATCTGTATGACTCATTAGGCAATCATTTGTATTATTAAAATTGGTAAAAAGTAAAGAAGAGTTATCGATTTCAACTGGTAATACACCATATTCACGAGTAGAGGCTCTAGTTACATTTCCACCTAAAATATGTGTCATAATTTGCATACCATAGCAAATTCCTAAAATTGGAATACCCAATTCAAAAATCTTTTCATCACACATTTTAGCATCTTCTACATATACACTAGATGGACCTCCTGTAAAAATTATTCCTTTAGGATTTTTTTCTTTAATTTTCTCTATTGAAATATCATAAGGTACAATTTCGCAATAAACGTTACACTCTCTAACTCTTCTTGCAATTAACTGATTATATTGACCAAAAAAATCTAGTATTAAAACTAATTCATTATTCTTCACAATAAATCCCCCTATACAACAAATTTGTATACATTATAACATAATTTGATAATGTTGTATAGAAGGATTTTTCATTATATTCATAATAATATAGGCTGAATTTGCTCTTTATCTAATGCCAATTCTAATGTTTTTACTATATATTCTGGATCAAACACTAGTGAACGTGGTTTTGTTATTGGGTTATCTTGCCTAAATGGAACAAAAAAATAATTATGCCTATTTAGCAATGTACCAATATTTGATGCATTTCCACTTAGTGCATCATTTGTAGATACAGCAATTACTAAAGCATTATTATTTCTTAAATGAGATTTTGCAGCCATTGTTGCAGGTGTATCTGTTATACCATTTACAAGTTTTGCAATTGTATTTCCAGTACATGGGGCAATTATCATTATATCAGTCATTTTCTTCGGTCCAATAGGCTCTGCATCAGGTATAGTATGAATTATTTTATTACCTGTAATATCTTCTATTTCTTTTATAAAATCATTTGCTTTTCCAAATTTTGTATCAAGATTATAAGCATTAAAAGACATTATAGGAACTATACTCGCACCATTTTCTATTATTTTTTTCATTTGGGGAATAGTAGATTTAAATGTACAAAAAGAACCTGTCATGACAAATCCAACTTTTTTTCCTTCTAATTTCAAAATAAACACTCCCTTCTTTTGTTATTTATATATAATATGTAAAGTTAAAAAAATTGCTACTAAATAAAGTACTTAAAAAATGCTAGAAATTAAGGTATAAATATGCTAAAATAAATACATTAAAACTAATAGGAGGGAATATGAATCATATACCAGTAGAAAAAAATAAGGAATATATTGTAGATATCTTAGATAATGGATATGAAGGTGAAGGAATAGCTAAAATAGATAATTACACAATTTTTGTACCAGGTGCAATAAAAGATGAGAAGGTTAAAATATTAATTATAAAAGTGAATAAGTCATATGGATATGCTAAAATAATTGAAATATTAGAAGAATCTAATATTAGAACAACTGTTGGTTGTGAAAAGTACAAACGTTGTGGTGGATGTAATTTAAGGCATATTAGATATGAAGATACTTTATTATTAAAAAGAGATATTGTAAAAAATTTAGTAGAAAAGAATTTGAATACAAATATTGAAGTTAAAGAAACAATTGGAATGGAAAATCCATATAATTATAGAAATAAAGCACAATATCCTGTTTCATATAACAAAGCTCATGAAATAGTAACAGGAGTATATGCAAATAGATCTCATGAAGTTATTTCGGTGCAAAATTGTAAAATACAAAAACCAATTTCAGAGCAGATTGCAAAATTTATTATTGATTTTATGAAAAGAAATAATATTTCAGCATATGATGAGAAAACACAAAAGGGAATTGTAAGACATATTGTAACAAAAGTTGGAATTTTTACAAATGAAATAATGTGTATAATAGTAGTTAATAATCCAAAACTTCCTAAAGAGAAAGAATTAGTAGAAGCTTTATTAAATAATTTTAAAAATATAAAGACTATTGTAAAAAATATAAATATGAAAAATACTAATGTAATAATGGGAAAAGACAATGATGTATTACATGGAGATGGATATATAAAAGATAAACTTGGAAAATACACATTTAAAATTTCTCCATTATCATTTTATCAAATTAATCCTATACAAACAGAAAAATTGTATAATTTAGCAATTAAAAGGGCTAATTTAAATAAAGATGATGTAGTACTAGATTTATATTGTGGAATAGGAACAATTGGCATTTTTATAGCAGATTACGTAAAAAAAGTATATGGAATAGAAATAATTCCACAAGCAATAGAAGATGCAAAAGATAATGCAAGATTAAATAAAGTTCATAATATACAATTTTATTGTGGAGATGTAGAAAAGGTTTTAGGTAAAATATTAGAAAAGGAAAATATAAAGCCAAATATAATTTTTGTTGATCCACCACGAAAAGGACTAGATAAGAATACAATACAAAATATTTTAAGCATTAGACCAAAAAAGGTTGTTTATATTAGCTGCAATCCTGCTACTTTGGTAAGAGATTTAAAGGAAATAGAAGATATATATGAAATTAAATCGATAGAAACTATAGATTTTTTTCCATTTACATCACATGTGGAAACGATTTCTGTTTTAGAACTAAGATAAATCTTGAAAGCATTGATATTAATAAGATGTATTGCTGAATTTAAAATATAGATTAATAAAACAAAGAATTAAGGTAATAATATAAATAAATAGTATATGGCAAATATATAAAATTTTGAAAGAAAGGGGAAATAATCTGTATTTTTATAACTTTAATATATAGATTATATGTATAATATGCAATTAGCAATAGGTTTATTAATACCTTTTTTAGGAACTACTTTAGGTTCAGCAATGGTATTCTTAATGAAAAATAAAATGAATATAAAATTCGAAAAATTACTTTTAGGTTTTGCCTCAGGAGTAATGCTAGCTGCTTCAATATGGTCTTTAATTATACCAGCTATAAATATGTCTGAAGAACAAGGAAATATAGCGTGGATTCCAGCTAGTATAGGTTTTTTATTTGGAATTATTTTTTTACTTGCTTTAGATTGTTTAATACCTCATTTGCATTTAAAAAGTAACAAACCAGAGGGAATAAAATCTAAATTGAAAAAAACAACAATGATGATGTTTGCAGTGACTCTTCATAATATACCAGAAGGAATGGCAACTGGAGTAATTTTTGCAGGGGCAATGATTGGGAATACAGGGGTAACAATAGTTGGTGCTTTTATATTAGCAATTCGGACTTGCTATACAAAATTTCCCAGAAGGTGCAATTATTTCAATGCCTTTAAAAAGCCAGGGTGTATCTAAGGGAAAAGCATTTTGGTATGGAACTTTATCAGGAGTAGTTGAACCAGTTGGAGCAATTATTACAATATTACTTACAAATGCAGTTGTATCAATACTTCCATATTTATTATCATTTGCAGCAGGTGCTATGATTTATGTTGTGGTTGAAGAATTAATACCAGAATCTCACAATGGAGAACACTCAAATATTGGAACAATAGGAGTGGCATTAGGCTTTGTTATTATGATGATATTAGATATAGCTCTTGGATAAAATAAATATATTTTATTTTTTTAATAAAAGTATTGACAGTTGAATATATATTCACATATAATATAGAAGAGTTGAATAATTATTCAACTCTAATCTAAAATAAGGAGGAATTAAATGCCAAGGAATGAATTTATATGTGATTGTAATGTAATTCATCAAAATGTAGTAGATGAGACAATAAATAATATGCTAGAAAAAGATACATTTAATAAATTAGCAGAGTTCTTTAAAATTCTTGGAGATACCACACGTGTAAAAATATTATTTGCTTTAGATAAAAATGAAATGTGTGTGTGTGATATTGCAAATGTTTTAGGAATGAGTAAGTCTTCTATTTCACATCAATTAGGAACATTAAGAAGAAGTGGAATTGTTAAATGTAGAAAATCTGGTAAAGAAGTTTTTTATACATTAGATGATGACCATATAAAAAAAGTATTTGAAATAGGTGTAGAACACATAGAACATAAAAAATAAAAATTTGGAGGAAATTATGAAAAGTAAGTTTAGAATTGAAGGATTAGACTGTGCAAATTGTGCAAATGATTTAGAAAGAATTATACAAAAGTTAGATGGTGTAGAAAGTGTTAATATAAGTTTTATGACACAAAAAATGATACTAGAATATGATGAAATGCGAAAAGATGAAATTATACAAAATGTAAAAAAAGTTATAAAAAAAGAAGAACCAGATGTAGAAATACAAGAAGCTTAGGAGGCTGTTATCATGAAGAAAAAAGGATTTAAAATTATAATAGCTACAATACTAACTTTAATTTCATTCATAATTGATTTTAACAATGATTGGATAAAAAATATACTATTTATTATTTCTTACATTATAGTTGGATTTGAGATTGTAAGAAAGGCAATAAAGAATATTATTAGAGGAAAAGTTTTTGATGAGAATTTTTTGATGACAGTTGCAACTTTAGGAGCATTTATAATTGGAGAATTTCCAGAAGCAGTAGCTGTTATGCTATTTTATCAAATAGGAGAATTATTCCAAAACTATGCAGTAAATAGATCTAGAAAATCAATTTCGAATTTAATGGATATTAGACCTGATTTTGCAAATGTACAAAGAGATGGAAAAATTCAAAGAGTGGATCCTAATGATGTGAAACTTGGTGAAACGATAGTGGTCAAACCAGGCGAAAGGGTTCCATTAGACGGTTTTGTAATAGAAGGAAAATCAAGTCTTGATACGAAAGCTTTAACAGGAGAAAGCTTCCCCCGTGAACTAACAAAAGGAGATGAAGTATTAAGTGGTTGTGTAAATTTAAATGGTGTAATTAAAATAGAGGTTACAAAAGAGTATGGAGATGCTATAGTAAGCAAAATATTAGACTTAGTTGAAAATGCAAGTAGCAAAAAATCAAAGTCAGAAAACTTTATAACAAAGTTTGCAAGATATTATACACCAGTAGTAGTTATAATAGCATTAATTCTTGCCGTTATTCCACCACTTGTTATAAAAGGTGCAATGTTTTCAGATTGGTTATATAGAGCTTTGTCATTTTTAGTAGTATCTTGTCCTTGTGCATTAGTTATTTCTATACCACTAAGCTTTTTTGGTGGAATAGGTGGAGCTTCTAAAATAGGAATTTTGATAAAAGGAAGTAACTATTTAGAACAATTGTCTAATACTGAAATAATTGTATTTGATAAGACAGGAACATTAACAGAAGGGGTTTTTGAGGTACAAAGAGTTAAAGCAATAGGAATAAGTGAAGAAGAATTACTAAAAGTTACAGCATATAGTGAATATTATTCAAATCATCCAATATCTGTATCTCTTAGAAAGTCCTATGGCAAGGAAATTGATGAAAAACAAATAGTAAAAATAGAGGAATTATCAGGTCGTGGAATTTATTCTATAATTGGTGAGAAAAATGTTTTAGTAGGAAATGAAAAATTAATGAATGAAAACCAGATTGAATTTGCAAAATGTGATGATGTAGGTACTATCTTATATGTGGCAATAGAAGGAAAATATGTAGGATATATATTGATATCAGATAAAATAAAACAAGATTCAATAAATACAATTAAAAGCCTAAAGAAGAATAATATTAAACAAACAGTAATGTTGACAGGAGATAGAAAAAATGTAGGAGAAAATGTAGCAAGAGAATTAGGATTAGATAAGGTTTATACAGAATTATTACCAGATGGAAAAGTAGAAAAAGTAGAAGAATTACTAAAAGGAAAAAGTAAAACTGGTAAGCTAGTATTTGTAGGAGATGGAATTAATGATGCACCTGTTTTAGCTATTTCTGATATAGGAATAGCTATGGGAGGTTTAGGAGCAGATGCAGCTATAGAGGCAGCTGATATTGTAATTATGACTGATGAACCTTCAAAAATAGTAAAAGCTATTGATTTATCCAAGAAAACGATGAGAATTGTAAGAGAAAATATATTATTTGCTATTAGTGTAAAAATATTTGTTTTAATATTAAGTGCACTTGGAATAGCAACTATGTGGGAGGCAGTATTTGCAGATGTAGGAGTATCTTGTATTGCTATTATAAATGCTTTAAGAATATTAAGGGTAAAAAATAAATAAAAGAATTGAAACAGCAAAATAGATATGTAATGATGTGTGGAGATGGAATAAATTATAGTCCAACTTTGATAACATCAAACTTGGCATTAATGTGAATACTGAGACAGATTTAGCAATAGTGTTATTTATAAAACTTGGAATTACTATAAATCCTATGATTGCAAGTCTTGCTATGATGTTTAGTAGTATAACTGTAATTTTAAATGCATTAGGGTTAAGAAAAATAAAATAAGATGGAGGATATGATGAATAAGTTAATAGTTTTAGGAACTGGGAATGCAATGGTAACTAAATGTTATAATACATGTTTTGCTATATTTAATGGTAATGAATATTTTTTGATAGATGGAGGTGGAGGAAACAATATTTTGTCTATATTAGAAAACAAAAATATAGATATAGCACAAATTAGAAATATATTTGTTACTCACTCACATACTGACCATATATTAGGTATTATATGGATTTTAAGAAAAATTTCACAGATGATATTACAAGAAGAATATACTAAAAATGTTAATATATATTGTCATAGTGAGCTTATAGAAAAGATAAAAACTATTTGCAATTTAACTTTTCAACACAAATTTACAGATTTATTTGATAAAAGAATTATTTTTAAAGAAGTAAAAAATGATGAAAAACAAATTATTATGAATAAACAAGTTACTTTTTTCGACATATATTCAACAAAAGAAAAACAGTTTGGTTTTTCTATTAATTTAGAAGACAACGAAAAATTGACATGTCTAGGAGATGAACCATTAAATGATTTATGTAAAAAATATGTAGAAAATGCTACATGGCTATTATGTGAAGCATTTTGTATGTATAAAGATAAAGAAAAATATGAACCATACAAAAAGAATCATAGTACTGTAAAAGATGCAGCAGAAATTGCACAACAATTAAACGTAAAGAATTTGGTGTTATGGCACACAGAGGACAATGACTTGATTAATAGAAAATTTAATTATACAAATGAAGCAAAACAATATTATAGTGGTAATATATTTGTTCCCAATGATTTAGAAGAAATTAAGCTATAATTAAAGTAACAAATATAAAACTTCTTTCATAAGATATACAAAAAATGAAGGGAGTTTATTTTATGGATTATGAAGTAATGATGAATGGAAATGTTAGAATAGGAATGTATGCACCTGATTTTGAAGCCCCATCTACGATGGGAAATATATGTTTAAATGATTATAAAGGAAAATGGATAGTATTATTTTCCCATCCACGGTGACTTTACCCCCGTGTAACCCTAATGTTAGAAACAAATCAGCAAAATTTAGATATACCAAAGGTTTGGAGAAGATTAAATAATTGTTAAAATGGAACGAATTGCAAAAGCAGTTTGTTCTTTTTTTACACATTTGTATAAATCCTTATATTAAATTAAAATCAATATTGAAAGGTAGGTAATGAATGATAGAACTAAAAAATGAATATGTTGATAAAAGAACAGGAATAACTTATGTATTGAAAGGGGACTATTACTACCCTAATCTATCAATACCAAAAGATACAAATTTTACTATTGGAAGATATGGAAAAGCACATATAAGATATATAAAAGAGAATAAGAGGGTATTATATACAGACTTATTGCTAGACGGAAAGCTAAACAATTATTTACATTCAATAGATGAAAAGTGCAAAGAACTTTTAGAAAGCATAATAACAAAACTAGCTAAAAAAGAAAATGTTACAGAAGAGTTAAAAGCAAATCATCAGTTAGAATGGGTTGCTAGAATGAAAAATATTAAGCAAAGAGCAGAAGAAATAGTTTATAATGAGTATGTATATAACTAAAAACAAAAATTTAATACAAAGGAAATACATAGCCTTATATTTAATGCAAAAGCATTGATATAGGGTTTATTTTTTTACTAACTGAAAGAGCAATATACTTTTTCAGCTAGTAAAAGGAAAGGAGGTTAAAATCAAATGCAAGAGTTACAAACAGTTGACGCAGAAAATTTATTATACAATCCATTAGAGCAAGTAAAGTATATTATTGATGAGATTTTACCAGTTGGACTACATCTATTTTGTGGTGCATCTAAAATAGGTAAAAGTTGGTTAATGCTAAAAATATGTTTACAAGTATCAAAAGGCGAGCCTATATGGGAATTGAAAACACAAGAAAGTGATGTTTTGTATTTGTGTTTAGAAGATACACTGGCAAGAATACAAAATAGACTATTTAAAATAACAAACGAAGCAAATAACAAACTACATTTTGCTATATCTACAAATAGAATATCAAACGGATTAATAGAACAATTAGAAAACTATATAAAGAAATACCCACAAACAAGACTTATAGTAATTGATACATTGCAAAAAGTAAGAAACACAAGTAATGATATTTCATATGCTAGTGATTATGGCGATATATCAAAACTAAAAGACTTCGCAGACAAAAACAAAATAGCAATAATAGCAGTTCATCATATAAGAAAACAAGGCGACAATGATGTGTTCAATAGAGTTTCTGGAACAAATGGGATAATGGGAAGTGCAGACACAACTTTTATACTAGAAAAGAAATCGAGAACAGAAAGCACAGCAACATTATATATAACAGGTAGAGATGTAGAATATCAAGAACTTGTTTTGAGATTTAATAATTGTGATTGGGAACTTATTAGTAGAGCAAATCAAACAGAATTAGAAAAAATGGCAACACCACAAGCTATATTTAAAGTTATAAACTTTATGGAAGATAAGAACGAATGGCGAGGTAGTGCAACAGATTTATTAAAAGAATTACAAGAAACAGAAATAGCACCAAACATTATTACAAAGATATTAAATGAATATCACTTTACAGAGTTAAGAAATAACAATATTTCATATAGCTTGTATCGTAATAAAGAAGGCAGACAAATTATATTAACAAAAGATGACAATGATGACAGTAATGACAGCAATATTGGGATACCCCCTGTAATTGACACTAGACAAAAGTCATCATAATAATTTTTTTTAGAAAGGAAAGTGAAATTTTATGAAATTTATAGACAATGAACACAAAAGATTTTATAACGAAAAAATGTTACAAGTGCCATATCAAGATAGTTATAATAGGAGTTTAATTTATTTAATGGTTGTGCTAATGATAACCCAAGATATAATACAATGAGCAAAGAATATAGCATATATAATTTATTTTGCACATCTGGTGCATTATATTTTTTTGAAGCAATAAAATTAAGATACCCAGAATATACAAAAGAAAAAAATCATGAAAGAGATGTGAGGTAATTCATAAAAAATAAATGATAATAGGGGTATATCAAAAATGTCGTCATCACTGTCATAACTGTCATCATATATTTATCTACAAGTGTAGCGAGCATAGGTTTTGTGTCGCACCCAAAACCGACAACTACGTTGAAAGGGGAAAAATCCCCTATAACCCCTATCCGAAAATGTGAAAGGAAGTGAAAATTTTTGAAAGAAAAGATTGTAGATTTACACGTAAGAGTTAGTGAAAATGAAAAGAAAAAATTGCAAAGAAATGCTAAAAAAAGTGGTTTAAGTTTATCATCTTATTTAAGAAAAGTTGGACTAAAACAAGAAATATATTCTATACCAGATAAAGAGTTTTACAAAATATATTTAGACATTTGTAAAATAAAAGATAACATTTATAAGCTAGAAAAAGAAACAATAATAAAATGTTTAGATGTAGTGGAAAAGAAATTCTTAGAGCTTTATAATTCAAAAAGTAAAGGTGGTGATGATATTGGCAACAACTAAAATATGGGCAGTAAAAGACAGTTTATCACGAGTAGTTGATTATGCAAGTAACCCAGAAAAAACAAAATTTAATGACTTAAAACAAGTATTAAAGTATGCAGAAAATAGGGATAAGACCATTGATGAAAATGAGCAAACTTTATATGTAACAGGAGTAAATTGTAAAGCCGAAACAGCCTTTGAAGAAATGAAAAAAACACAAGAAAAGTTTGGAAAATGTACAGGAAATATTGCATATCACGCATATCAAAGTTTTAAAACAGGAGAGGTTACACCAGAACTAGCACACGAAATCGGAGTAAAACTTGCAAGGAAAATGTGGAGAGAACATCAAGTAATAGTTGCAACACATTTTAACACAGGCACATATCATAATCATTTTGTAGTGTGCAGTGTAAATATGTTTACAGGGAAAAAGTTTAATTGTAACAAAGGTGCATATTATCGTTTTAGAGGTTTATCAGATGAATTATGTAGCGAAAATAATCTAACAGTTATTAAGAATCCAAAAGGAAGAACCCCAAGAAATATATATTTTGCAGAAAAAAGAGGAGAGCCTACAAAGTATAATCTAATGAGAAAAGCAATAGATGAAACACTAGAAATGTGTATAAGCTATGCACAATTTAAGAAAGCAATGTATAAAAAAGGTTATATTATAAATGATGACCCAAACCGAAAATATGCTACTATTCGTTCAATAAATGATAAAAGAGTAACAAGAATGTACCAACTAGGAGAAAAATATACACCTAAAAATATTGCAGATAGAGTCTTCAATAACCCTTATTATGTGCAAGAACAGTATTATAAATTTATAAAACCTAGAAATACATATAAGAAAAATAAAGTATATATGTTTAATGGAAAATTCAAAGATATAAGTAAAATTACAGGGCTTGAAGCTCTTTTTTTATTGCTATTTCACTTATTAGGACTATACCCAAAAGGGCAACAATGTAGACAACCATTATCGCCAGAAATGAAACGAGAAGTAAGGAAAATGGAAAGGTATTCTAATGAAATTAGGCTAATAGCAAAAGAAAAACTAAAAACAATAGATGATGTCAAACAGTATATTTCACAGACTGAAAAGAATATTGTAGAAGTAAATGGCATAAGGCAAAAGTACAGAAACAAATTAAGAAATTGTAAAGATGATGAGTTAATAAAAGAATACAAAACCAAAAGAGATGAATGCACAACAATTCTAAAGGATTATAGAAATAGCTTGAAAGTTGCTAATCAAATTATCGAAGATGATCCAAAAATCAAAGAAGTAATAAGAATAGAAAAACAAACAAGAAATGAAGAATTGCAACAAACGAAAACAAAATATAAAAATAAGGAAGTGAGATAAAATGAGTGAAAAAATTGTAAATATAAATGAATTGTACGAATTTAAAGATAACCCATACCAAGTAAAAGAGAATGAAGATATGGAAGACTTAATCGAAAGTATAAAGGAATACGGAGTTATAGAGCCGTTAATAGTAAGAAATAGAGAAAAAGGGGGATATGAAATAGTGAGTGGACATAGAAGAAAATATGCTTGTGAAAAAGTAGGAAAGACACAAGTTCCTGTTTTAGTTCGTGATATGGATAAAGATATGGCAGTAATTACTCTTGTAGATAGTAACCTACAAAGAAGTGATATATTACCAAGTGAAAAGGCATTTGCTTATAAAATGAAATTAGAGGCAGAAAAAAATCAAAGTAAAAAAACTTATGGACACAATGTCCACAAGTCCAGAGATAAAATTGCAGAGGGAATAAGTGGTAGACAAGTACAAAGATATGTAAGACTAACAGAACTTATAAGACCATTATTACAATTAGTTGATGATAATAAAATGGCGATGAACCCAGCAGTAGAAATATCATATTTAAAAGAACAAGAACAAAAGGACTTATTAGAAACAATAGAAAGTGAAGAGTGCACCCCATCATACCCACAAGCAATAAGAATGAAAGAGTTAAGCAAACAAAACAAACTAGAAATGGACACGATTTTCAATATAATGACAGAACAAAAACCAAACCAAAAGGAACAGATAAAATTTAAAGTAGAAAATTTAAAAGGTTATTTTCCAAAAGGTTATAGTACAAAACAAATGGAAGATGTTATAGAAAAATTATTGAAAAATTATCAATTACAATGGCAACGAAAAAACAAATGTAAAGATGAAAGATAATAAGTTGTACGAAAATATCGTACAACTTAAAAAAGCTAAAAAAGACTAGCATATAAAATGTTAGTCATCATCTATCTCGTTGAAAATTGGGTCATCAAAAAATTCCTTTAATGTTATATCAAAACCAAAGCATATACGAATAATTGTGAGTAATTTAGGATTTTGACTTGTACCATCAACTAAACTGTTTACAGTTGATTGATTCATTCCAGACAAAGTAGCAAGTTTGTTGATAGAAATATTTTTCTTTTCACATAGATGTATTACTCTTGATTTAACAGCTTGTTGTAAGTCCATAGAATAATCTCCTTTCAAAATTAGTATAGCAAAATTTATCTTTCAATATTACCGACACATTGTTGACTAACAAGAATAAAAATTATAAAATACCGACAGAATGGTAATGAAGGAGGAAAAAATGGAAGGATTATTTGAAAACAAAATACTAGATGAATTATATGAGATAAGAGGGGAGGAATTTATAGAATCATATACAAAGAAATATGGTAAGCCAGAAAAAGTAAAAAAAGCTGAAAAGGCTGAAGAACAGTTGGTACAATTTATGAAAAAATTTATTAAAGATGAAAGTAATATGAAAAAACTATATGAAAAAATAAATATTTTTGAGAGTTATGCCTTAGATGAAATGAGTTTTTGGCATAAACCATATTATAAATTTGGATTTATAGATGGAATGAGTTTAAAGAGGGAAATACAGGAAGAAAAAAATATAGCAAATGACCTAAATAAAAGTATTATCTATCAAAATATAAATGAAATATCAGACTTTTTTGAAGAACAAAAATATAAAAACCTAAAACAAAATAATGACTATATGAAAATTGTAAAAGAAATTGTAGAAATAAAGGAAAAATTCCCCAAAATAAGAAATTTATTTGAAAATAATGAGATTACAGAACTTTCAAAAGAAGAAGTGAAAGCTATTTTAGATATGATTAAGTTGCAAGATTATAGAGCAATGTATGAAACAGATGAAATGTTTAAAATAGGTCTACGAGAGGGAAAAGCATTGTAGAAATTTATATATATTTAATTACTTTCCTCAATAGTAATAGCGTAACATAAAATTATGAAGTCGCGCATGAAAACCGTGCGCGACTTTAACCTTATATCTCCCTTCTGTATCTGTCCATGATCTCCTTCATGGCATCTTCACTTTCCAAAGCTGTTCTCTCCTCTTCGGACATGTGAATTACCAGATTTTTGTATCCAGCATTTATGCCGTCCCTAAGCCACTTCAGCTTTGCATCCCAGGCAGTCATCTGGTCGGTAATTACTACCTCGATACCATTGAAATCACACTTGAACTGTCTCAGGTTCTGAGCCTTGTCTCCATAGTACTCCTCCAACACTGTGCGAAAGTTCGACTCTTTCAGCAGGCAGCCCTCCAGAACATTCAGCATGTCGTCAATGTTAAAAGATAAAGAAGGAAGAATTGTAAGAATTTCTCCATCATCACTCATACACCTACAGGCAATCCGATACTTGATCGGTTCCAAAGTATATATGATTATAAATGGATGGGAAGAAAAAGAACTCTTCCAGTCAATAGGTGATACCTTTGTTGCTTTTTTTGTCTTGTTGTTCATAAACTAATATCTCCTTTCACTTATCGCTTCTACGATTATACAATTTAATTATACTATAATTTACATAAAAAATCAAGACTTTAACCCGATTTAATAAATGTAATAATACTGTAATATTTCCATAGTTTAGGAATTTTGTAATATTAAATTTAATGAAAAGGCTTAATATTTAAAATTTTTATAGTAAAAAATTATATAACTTTTTGAATTTTACTCAAATATTGTCTTATATTACAAAAATATTTTACAATTAAAAATTTATTCAATCAGCGTGATAAATACTGCAGTAATTTTAAACTACAGAGGAGAAAAACAACAGAAAAAACAATGGAAGATGAAGATAATAAAATTAAATAATTATTGAATTTTAGAAAATATGAAAGTAAATCTTTTGTATTTTCTTTTTTTGTGTTTTTTTCAACTTTAGACTTCGTAAAAGTACATATAAGTGAGGAAACAAGTGAGAGGGCAAAAGATTTTTAAAAATATTTTACAAAATAGGGGGTGCGAAATGCCATATAAGTGAGCAAATAAGTGAGGGAATATTAAAATTTTTAATATTTTTGCAAATTAGACTTCGTAAAAGTACAGCTCAGTGACTAAATAAGTGAAAGGGTATAAAAGATTTTAATTTACTAACAAAAAATGATACTCAAAGTGAGGAATAAAGTGAGAGGGAAAAAGCAACAGAACTGAAAAAGTAAAAAAAATTGAAAATATTTTTTGAAAATCGTATTTTTTTTGAATTTCAAGTGCTGTTATAAATAGAGGAAAAATTCTCACTTAAAAGAACATTGAAAATTAAATAAACAATCATTAAATACATTCCTGTTACTACTAAGCCAATTATAGCAGATACGCCAAGACCTTTATAGCATAAAGCGAGCGAGAAATATCTAAGCTATTGATATTAGGAAAGCTAACTAATATGGCGATGACGAATAATAGGTATAATGATACTCTCATCTAGTCATAGTCCGAGCGTGATAAGACCGTCTAAGGCAATGAAGATGACTCTGTAAGAAAGCAGAGAGGTGTAGCCTGTGGAGCTGATTAGCTATCAGTCGTTTAATGATTATTAAAATATAGTGATTATGTGACTATCAAGTTATTTTTTGCATATACACAAAATATTATTAAATAGCGAGGTAAAGTATATGAAAATAGCAACAAAAATTATAGAGGGCGAAAGCTATTCACAAGTTTTTATAAATAAACAAGAACTAGATAAAAAAGATATACAAGATAAGATAAACGAATTAAAGAAAAAAGGAAATAAAGTAGGAATCTTTATTTCAGGAAGTGAGGAAATACTACCAATTTTAAAGAACAATATAATTTATACATTTGAAAATACTTAAATAGTTGATATAAGATATAATAAATTATTTAAATCTATCTTCAAAACTATTTAAGTATATCTAATTTTGCAAAGAAGGAGGATATATATGAGTTTTGTAGATAATATAAAATCAGACAATAAAACAAGTAATTTTAGAGCAAGACATAATTACTATAAAGCAAATAACACACTCATTATATCAGCCTATGCAAGATTAAGTAGAGATGAGGATAAAGAAAATTATTCTAGTATTGAAGAACAAATAAGGATAATTAAAGAATATGCGAGGGCAAAAGGGTGGTATATAGCAGATAAGAATATCTATATTGATGACAATGTTTCAGGATACACATTTAATAGACCAGCATTTAGAAGAATGTTAGAAGATTTAGATGAAGATGTTATTGATGTAGTTATAGCAAAAGATTTATCAAGAATAGGAAGAAATAATGGTAAAGTTCTTACTTTAATAGATGACTTTAAGAAAGCAAACAAAAATTTAATACTTGTATCAGAAATGGGAGGTGTATATGATGTACAAAATGATAGAGATGACACAATAGGAATTACAACTTGGTATAATGAAAGATATGTAAAAGATATTTCAAGGAAAACTAGAAGTAATATGTTATCAAAACAAAAAGCAGGTAGGTTAATTATGGGTAACTACTATGGATATGAAAAAGTCTTTGAGGATGGAATACCAAAACTGTATGTGATTGAAGAACTAAGAGGAGCAATAGAACTAATATATAAGCTGTATGTAGAGAATGGGTTAGGAAGAAAACGAATAACAGATATATTAAATAGTAATAAATATAATTATCCAACTCCATCAGTATATTATCAAAGGAAACACTTAGAAAGAGGTAGAGTATATAAGCAAAAAGTACAAGAATTATGGAGTACAGATATGGTAAAAAATATACTAGAGAATGATGTATACTGTGGTAACTTAAGAGTTCATAAAAAGCGAACTATAACAATAAGAGGAAGAGTAGCAAAATTACCAGAAGAAGAACACTTTGTTTTTGAAAACCATCACGAAGCAATAATATCAAAAGAAATGTTTAAACTAGCACAAGAGCTAAAAGTCAAAAGAGTAAAAAACAAAACTACAAAAACAAAAAGAGATTATATATTTGGAGGAATGTGTCAATGTGGGGACTGTGGAGGAGGAGTGAGTGGAACTTTTATCAGAAGAAAGCAAGAAAAGGGATATGAATGTACAGATTATAGAAGATATGGAATTGCAAGATGTAAAATCCACGAAACATTAGAAAAGGATATATTGATACATTTAAAGGAATATCTAAAATTATTAAAACAAGCCTATGAAGATGAAATCAAAAAAATAAAATTAGATAATACATCAAATAAACGCAAAATAAACAGAGAAAAGCTAGAAAGAGAATATAATCTACTTAACGAAGAATATAAACTATTGCTATCTCAAAAAATTAAAGACTTAGTTCAAATCACATCATTAGAACAAAGAGAAATGGTAGAAAATGCTTATAAAGATTTAGAAAATAGCAAACAAAGTCAAATAATTAGATTAAAAGAAACACTTGCAAAAGATGATGAAAGGATACTTGAAGATAAAGAAAAAAAGATAAAATCAGCACTAGACATTTTTGATGAAATTATAAACACAAATGAACCAAGCAAATATTTATTAAATTCTATCATAGATAAAATTGTTATATATAATGACAAAACAATAGAATTTATTTTAAAAGGGGATATAAAAAGGCTAGTAAATAGCTGATTTTATTTAAGTTCTAGGAAAGTGCATCTTAATGCACTTGACGTAGAAATTAATTATGCGAACGTTACAAATTCTTAAAGCTTCGCTTTTAGAATTAGTTAGTCCGTTTTAAAAATCAAAAAGTTTCTAACATTAGGACTTTACCCCCGTATGCACAACAGAAATTATAGCTTTTTCAAGGGCAAATACATATTTTAAGCAAAGAAATACATGTTTAATTGGATTAAGTGTAGATAGCAATGCCTCACATCTTGCATAGTGAAAGTTACCAACAAAATAAAAAATAAGCAATCACCTGTGAAAAATTTTTGATATTCATAATTATTTGCAATATTTATGTAAATGCTGTATAATAGTAATGTAACTAGAAAACTATTTGAAAAAGTCTAAATTGTAGGTTGTACACACATTTTAGCAAAGGAGACTATATGTTATTAGTAAATGTATTTAATGATGCACTAAAAAAAGTCCCTTCTATTGGAAATGCACTAGAGAAATTAATCAAAGTGCAAAAATGGGATGAAAAAAGAACAGAATATGCTCTTGACATTGTTCGGCAATTAAAAAAATCATCTTTATGTAACTCTAATCCACCTAAATTAGAAGCAACTTTCGAAGCAATATATCTCACTCTTGTTTCAATTGAGGTAGAGGAAATTTCTAAAGAATGGGATATGAGTAAAGTGGAGTGTTATTTTAGGAAACTAATTGATAACATTAACGGATTATCAAGTGAAATTATGTTTTGCTATGGCGAATGCGAATATGATGAATCTGTCTGCGAAATTGAGATTTACTGGTACATTTAGTAATTGAGTATTACAAAACTTGAAACGAGTGTATATATCGATGATATGTGCACTCATTTCATTACACTACATTAAGAATTTTTTTAGTATAGAATTTTCAAACAAAAATATACTAATATCAATAGACAAATTCAACATTTTACTTGACGAAATCAAAAATTAGATGTTATACTATCTGTAGTAGATTAGTAGTTCAGAGTAACCTATGGGACTGGACTCGAAATAGATCATACCTCGGTTAATCTACGAACCCGAGGTCATTTTTATATAAATTGGAGATTAAAAAATGAGTGAAAAAGTATATACAATTGAAGAAATAAAAGAAATGATATATGATATATTAAAAAAATATGGAATTGAAAAAGCATATATATTTGGCTCATATGCAAGAGGAGAAGCAAATCAGCAATCTGATATTGATATTATGATAAAAAAAGGAAAATTAAAAACACTTTTGCAATTATCTGCACTGGCTTATGAAATAGAACAAATCTTAAAAAAACAAATTGATATTGTAGTAGAAGAAACATATACAGATGATATACAATATGATAGTGAAACAATAAAACTTGCTAAAAATATATTTTATAACGAAGTAAAGAAAGAGAGATTGAATATATATGAGTAATTTAAATAGAGATTTAACAGTGTTATTACATATGAAAGAATATTGTGAACAAATAGAAAAAACATTTGATATGTTTGGAAAAAATATAGAAGATTTTAATCTTAATGTTGTATTTAGAAATGCAATTTCTATGCCTATATTTCAAATAGGAGAACTTGTTAATCATTTAACACAAGATTATATTGTAGCAACACAAAATGATATAAACTGGAATGAAATAAGAGGAATGAGAAATCGTTTTGCACATGGATATTATGATATGGATTATAGCATTATTTTTGATACAGCAATAAACGACATACCTCAAATAAAAGAATTTATTAATAAAGAAATAAAGAAATTAATGAAATAAAAATTATTGAAATTATATATAAAATTTAGACCTAAAACAGAGCAAATTTAGCTCTGTTTTTTCAAAAATCTATACTAAAAATTATATCTCTCAGAGAGCAAAAGGTTTTAGGAAATCTTCCTAAACAGCAAAAACGGTGTCAAAACACCAAGCTGGCAAATATTGGGCATTAAAAATGATCCTCAATATTCGGTAGCAATTTTTATATAAAAAAATTGCTATTGTGGATATATAAATTTTATAATATAATGTCAATATAAAGTATTCTACTGTGAAGGAGATAAAACAATGAGTATAGAAAATAAAAAAACACTTGAAGTATATAATAAAAAAGCTAAGACTTATTTAAAAACTAGCATTGAACATGATAGCTTAAATCCAAAAAAAGCAAAACAAAAACGTGAACAATTAGAAAAATTTATTAGAACAAACCTAGAAATATTGCCTAAAGGCGCAAAAATTTTTGAAATTGGTTCTGCTGATGGTACAAATGCAAAATATATTGAAAAATTAGGATATGAAATAACAGCAAGTGATGTAGCAGAGGATTTTATTAATTCAATAAAATCTAAAGGACTAAAGGTAATTAAATTTAATATATTAGAAAATGAGTTTAATCAAAAATATTCTGCGATTTTTTGCTGGAGAGTTTTTGTTCATTTTACTAAAAATGATGCATTAAAAGTTTTAAAAAAAGTATATGATATACTTGAAAAAGATGGACTGTTTATTTTTAATGCAGTAAATCGTGAAACTAGAGATGTTGATGAAGAATGGGTAGACTTTCCTAATGAGTATCGTATGGGAGCAGAACGTTATTATAAATATTTTAGGGAACAAGAATTAAATGAGATCATCACTAATATTGGGTATAAAATTCATGCTTTTCATAAAGAAGGTGGAGAAAATAACAACAAATGGCTAGTTTATGTTTTGCAAAAATAAAATACTAAAGGATAATTTATAGAGAAGGTATAAATAAATATCTTCTTTTTTTGTACCCTTTTTTCTTTTTATGCACCCATTTTAATCAACTATAAAAATTACATGTTAATGTATTTGTAAATTCAAGCTAAAAACTAGTCATTTTTCAAAATTAATTTTAATAAAATTTACGAAGGTGAGTAAACAATGAGTGAAAATGATACAGAGAAAAAAGAACAAATTATTTATATCTTTAACAACAATAAAGAAGATATAAAGATGCAAATACAAAAGAGTTTTATTTCATATTTAAAAGATACAATTAAAAGTGATAAAGAGCCTTGAATATTTGAATAAACAGCTATATAATCTTTCTAGCAGGTGATTGCTAGAATAACAGGAGGTGCAAATGAGTTTTAGCAATCAAATTATAATAGATAAAGCATTTAAAGTAGGAATATATATACGTTTATCTCGTGAAGATGGAGATAAGTTAGAAAGTGATAGTATTTCAAATCAAAGAGACATTTTACAAAGGTATATAAAAGAAAATCAGCTTATCTTTATAGATGAATATAAAGATGATGGAATTTCACGGAACAACTTTTGATAGACCGAATTTTAATAGAATGCTACAAGACATAGAATATAAAAAAATTGATATGGTAATCACAAAAGATTTATCAAGACTTGGAAGAGATTATATAAAAACTGGTTATTATATAGAAAACTATTTCCCAGAAAAAAATGTAAGATATGTTTCAATATTAGATGGAATAGATACTTTTTTAGATAGTACCAATAATGATGTAACCCCATTTAAAGCAATCATAAATGATATGTATGCAAAAGATATTTCAAAAAAGATTAAAGGAGTTATGCGAGAAAAAGAATTAAAAGGAGAATATTTAGGAAGTATTGCTCCCTATGGCTATAAAAAAAGTGCAATATATAAAAATAAGCTAGAAATAGACAAAAATGTAGCTTATGTAATAGAAAAAATATTTGACTTATATTTACATGGAAATGGATTACAAAAAATATCAAATATATTAGATAAAGAAGGAATTGATCCACCTAGTAAATACTTGGGTTTAAAACATCAAAGAACAACATGGAATCCTAAATCTATAAGAGCAATGCTTGTAAATGAAGTATATATTGGAAATACTGTTCAAAATAAATGTGTTTCTGTTTCTTATAAAGTAAAAAAACGAAAACAAAAAAACGAAGATGAATATATAAGAGTAGAAAATACACATGAGCCTATTATTGAAAAAGATATATTCATAAAAGCACAAGAAATTTTAAAAAGCAAAAAAAGTCTATCAACACCAAAACATAATGAATTATTAAAAGGCTTAATCTTTTGCCATAATTGTGGTAGACAGCTTAGAATTTGCTATCGAGGAAAGAACAAAAAGATTGGTTATATAGATTGTAGTTTAGCAAGAGGAAAAGACAAGAAATGTAAAACTTGTAACTATAATTACAACAAATTTGAAAATAATGTGCTTCATAATATAAAAGACATAGTTAATACATTCTGTGATAAAAATGCTTTAAAATTGATTTATGAGAAAAATAAGGATAGTTATTCTACACTTATTAAAGTAGAAGAAGAAAAATTATTAAATATAAAAAATAAAATTGAAGATGTATCAAAAAAACTAGATAAAATGTATATGGATAATTTAAATGGAATTATTACAAACGATGATTACTTTAGATATTCAAGAGATTTTATCGAACAGAAAGAAAAGTTAATAAAGAATAAAAACAATATACAAGACAAAATAAAAATATTACAAAATAAGATTCAAATAAATCAAGATAAAGAAAAAGCTGACAAAGTAATTGAAGAATTTTTGAAATTTGAAAATCCAAGTAAAAAAATATTGTTTGAATTAATAGATAGAATAGAATTAGATGAATTTAAGAACATATACATATACTTTAATTTTTCGGAATTAAACATTGTGAAAGAACAATTAAGTAATATGAATTTTATAGAAAGTGCATAGTTAACAAAACTTAAGTTGGTAAAAAAAGCAACGCATCACATCTTGCATGGCTATATGATATTTATTGTAAAACAGGTATAAAAGTACCATTTCCTATAATTGCAGATAGAAACGGTACTATTGCTAGAAAATATGGCATGATATCAAACGATATTAGCAATACTGAAACTGTAAGAAATGTTTTTATTATAGATGATAGAGGAGTAGTAAGAGTAATTTTAGTTTATCCAATGAATATTGGTAGATGTATACCAGAAATTTTAAGAACTATTGAAGCATTACAACTAGCAGATTGCAATAAAGCATCTACTCCTGCTAATTGGTGTCCTGGTGAACCACTAATTGTAAGTCCACCTCAAACATTTACATCTTTAGAAGAAAGAATTCAAAGTATACAAAAAAATAAAAATGGATTAGGATGGTATTTGAGTTTTAAAGAGAGTGATAAATGTTGTAACAGAATGTTAGATGAAAGAAAGGTTGAACAAATGCCTGAAAAATCGGAACATAAAGATTAGGATTATAGAATCATTTTATGACGAGCAATGCTCGTCTATATTATTTTTATATAATAATTCTGCAACATGTAAATCTTGTCTGCTCTTTCTAGCTATATTTTTCATTTCTAAAAAGTTAAGGTATCTAGCAAATAATTAAAAATAAATAGATTTGGAGAAACACCTAAAGGGTATTTTTTCGACTTTTATTGAAACGAAAGAATAATAAAGGATAGACAAAAGTGTGAAAGTATGATAATATGTAACTGCCATTAGGAATAATATTAAATGTATTATTATAGATTAAATAGTAAGGAGGAAATAAGATTGAAAAAAATAGTAATTTGTTCTACGATTTTTATTTTGTTATTGTTAACTTTTGTATTTGCTAATTCATATGTGCATGCATTATCAAAGCAAGAAAGAATAGAAACACTTGAACAAAAAGTAAATAATAATGAAATTACTATAAATCAAGCTAATAATATTTGCAGAAATATAGAAGATAGACCTATAAACTGTTATAATAATTGTATTAATAGATGTCCTCAGAAGTATTATAATTGCAGAAGAAACTGTAATAAATAGATATATTAAACTAATTAACTTATTAAGATTGTAACACGAAAGGAAGAAATAAATGGAAGAAATAGATTTAAAAGAAATTTTAAATATGTTCTGGGGAAAGAAAATACAAATAATAATAATTGTATTAATTTTTACAATATTAGGATGTGTTTATACATTAAAGTTTACTATTCCTATGTATGCTTCATCAATAACATTAGTATTGGCCTCTTCAAACGATAATGCCCAAAATACCACAATAACTACTAGTGATATTAATGTAAATTCAAAGTTAATCTCTACATATAACACATTAATAAAAAGTAAAAATGTATTAAATGAAGTGATATCAAATTTGGGTATGGATATTAATGAAAAAGAATTAAAAAATAATATATCTGTAAATTCTGTTAAAAACACCGATTTAATTAAAATAACTGTAAAAAATGAAAATCCAAACATAGCTACTAAAATTGCTAATGAAATTGCCAATGTATTTTCAAAAAAAGTAAAAGAATTATACAATATAAATAATATTTATTTGATGGGCGATGCAAATGTTCCAAATGCTCCAACAAATATTAATCATAAAAAGAATATTGCTTTCTTTTTAATAATTGGACTAGGAGTAGCAATTGTTTATGTAGTAGCATTAAATATGTTAGATACAACAATAAAAACACCTGAAACAATAGAGAAAGAATATAATTTACCAGTTTTAGCATCAATTCCAAAATATGAAAATAAAATAAGAAAAGCAAAGAGAGGTAAAAGATAATGCGAAATGAATTAATTGTTCATGAAGACCCAAAATCGCCTATATCTGAAACATTTAGAACATTAAGAACAAATATACAATTTATAAATAAAAAAGAAAAATTAAATACAATTTTAATTACATCGACTTTACCAAGAGAAGGAAAAAGCTTTGTATCTGCAAATTTGGCTGTTACATTTGCACATGCAGGAAAAAAAGTTATATTAATTGATGCGGATATGAGAAAAGGGAGGCAATATTCAATTTTTAGAGTATTACCAAAACCAGGATTATCAAATTATTTACTAGACTACAATGAAGAAGAACAAACTAAAATTTCAGAATACATACAAGAAACAAAAGTAGAGGGGTTACATGTAATGGCAGCAGGTAGCATTCCTCCAAATCCTTCTGAACTATTAGTTTCAGAAACAATGATTCAAACTATAGAAACTTTAAAAGAAATTTATGATATTATTATATTAGATGGTCCTCCTACTCAATTAGTAACAGATTCTCTTATTTTAACTAGAATAGTTAATTCTACAATTTTAGTAATAGCAAGCAATGAAACAAAAAAGAATAATTTACATAAAATTATAGATAATATAAAAAATGTTGGTGGAAATATATCTGGAGTTGTAATAAATAAAGTTGCAATTTCTAAAAAGGAATATAAGCAAAATTATTATTATAAAATAGAAGATGAAAAAAAACATTGATTTAGTAAGTTTATAGGTAAAACCTTTATAAAAAACCTAAATTCGATAAACAAGGAAAAATTAGTATGATTGATATGCATTCACATATATTACCTAATATAGATGATGGTTCAAGAAGTATGGAAGAAACATATAATTTGATTAAAGAAGCTAATAAAGCAGGTTTTGAAGCAATTGTAGCAACTCCACACTATATAGGAGGATATTATGAAACAGATACAATAGAAAACCAAAAGATATTTGATGAAGTATATGAAAATGTACAAAAAGAATATATAAAATTAAAGATGTATTTAGCAAATGAAATATATTTATCAGATAACATAATTAAATTAATTAAAGAAAATAAAGCAAATACAATAAATAATACAAAGTATATTCTATTTGAAATGCCTTTAAATGCAGAACCTATGAATTTATATGACGTAGTATATGAAATATTGCAACAAGAGCTTTATCCAATTTTAGCACATCCAGAAAGATATTCTTTTATTCAAAAAAAACCTGAAATAGTTTATGAATTAATACAAAAGGGAGTATTAATGCAAGCAAATTATGCTAGTATATTAGGAATATATGGGAAAAGGGCTAAAAAAACAGTAAAAATTCTTTTAAAAAACAATATGATACACTTATTGGGCTCAGATACTCACAGAGAAAATACAATTTATACAAAAATGCCAATAATTTTAAAGAAACTAAACAAAATAATAGGTGAAGCAAAAATGCAAGAATTAACAAATACAAATCCCAAGCTAATCTTAAACAATAAGCCAATAATAATTGATCATATAGAAGAATTAAAAAATTCTATGTTTAAATTTATTAGTTAAAATGAAGAAAAGCTATGCAATGCATAGCTCTTCGGGCTTTAAATGATTATTCATCATAACACTTAGCGTATGTAGAATATGCAAAACTACTTAATAATGCAAAAATAAATGATGTAATCCAACTATTTCTTGTCATAAAGTACAGTAACAATCCAATAAGTACAATAATAGTTAAACGTTTGCCCATAATTAAAATCCTCCTAATTAGTAAGTATATTCTTATTGAGAACAATAAGGAATTAGATTTATAGTTATATTAATTATATTATATCAAATTTTTATCAAAATGTCTATATTATGTAAATTACATGGTTTTATATCTTTAAAATGTTTAATACAATGATATTAAAACTAATATACATATTGACCTACTATATTCATATCTAGCAAGTTTTCAAAATTTCTCTTGATTACAATGGTAAAAAGATTTTTTAATTTCATAAATTTTATACTGAAAAAAATAAATTTTCTATTGACAATATAAGTATAAATATGCTAAGATATAAATTGTAAATAAAAAATGCGGATGTGGCGGAACTGGCAGACGCGCTGGTCTTAGGAACCAGTGTCAACGACGTGGAGGTTCGAGTCCTCTCATCCGCACCACTAAAGGTTTTCGAACCTTATGAGAAATTGAATAGATAGAAAATTTTATCATTTTTCTAACAGATTTTATCAAATTTTCTAACACTTTTAGATATGTTGTTGTCAAACTTGAGCAGTTGCAACAACTTTTTCAATTTCTTGGAATTGATTGTTTTGTCTATATCTTCATATATATTATTCAAAGTATCTTTTTCATATCATAAATTTCATTTTCATTATAATTAGTTAAAATGAATTGAAATTTAGCCATTAATATTTGTTTCATTAGTTGTATCTTATATAGATAATAAGAATCTAATTTATAAAATTGCAAATAAATTAGGCATATCAAAGAAATTCGGAGATTTAGATGTGTGGGCCATATTTTTAATGGTTTGGAAAAAGATACATGGTTAATAATTCGTGATTACGATTTGGGATTTATGTATGTAGGATGGGCAAATGCATTTTCAAGTAATCATAAAGAAAGTGAGCTTCTATTAAAAGATGTCATAGTATATAATAATGATACAGCTGAAGAGATGTATAAAACAGATGCTATATATTTTTCTAACTTAAATGGTAATATAAGAATAGAATTAAAGAAAGTAGATTAAAGGAGAATTTGAAATGGAAATACCAGAAAAAAAGATTTTGAAAGAGAATTATGAGCAAAAAGGTGGAACTAATTCAGATAGACCTTCAAAACCATGTCCACCTCCTCCAACTGCACCAGCACCAGCAAAAAATAAAGGCGAGAATTAGTCAAAAAATGATTGATATTTATAAAAAATTTATGCTAAATATAATTAGTTAAGATAAAATTAAATTTTATTTTAACTATTGCATATAATATAAATAATATTGATAGTCAACTATTGATATTAAAATAGAAAGTTTACCACTGACCGATATGTGGTATATAAATGGTCGGGTTGAAAGTATGGCTCTTCACCACTAGATGATGGAGAGCCATTAATCTTTATAAAGGAAGTATGAAAATTGATAGAAAGAGGATTTTATATAATAAAAGATAAATTTTTTCAAGATATGGATGACCCATATTTGAAAGGTAATAAAGAAGCTAATAGACCACATTATTACTGTTTTAAGGAAGAAGAAACAGGCTTATTTGGGATGATTCCATTAAACAGTAGGATAGATAAATACAAAAAGATAATGAGTAAAAAGCTAGAAAGTGGAAAGCCCTGTGATATTATACATATTATGAGATTGGATAATTGAAAAGAAAGTGTTTTTTTAATACAAGATATGTTTCCAATTACTGAAAATTACATATAAAGAGAATATACAATAGCTCATAATCATTTAGTAGTAACAAGTGAACACTCTGCAATAAAAATTGAAAAGAAAGCTAAAAAAGTAATGAATATGTTAAAAAGAGGTATTATAAATTTACACCAACGCAATCAGATATAAAGAAAATAATTGACAAGCTATTATGAGTAGAAAATTGATATAAATAATCCTATATGAGAAATTGTAATGTGCTTTATAAAATTTCATCAAGGTTAAATGCATGTGCTAACGCACAACCTTGACTAAATTTTAAAAGTACATTATTTTTCAATTAAGAGGATTTAAGGATAAGTATGCAAAAATAAGTAGACATAAATGAAATTTAATCAAGTGAACTAGAGTGAACGCTGAAGGCAGGAAAGCATGCTTAAAGCAATGCCTATACATATTGAAGGACAAGCCTTCAAGAGTTAATAAAGAAACAAAAATTTTAAGCAAATATGATGCAGAAATTCAAAAATATATAAAGGATATGAAAAAAGCTAGACGTTTTGATGGAGTTACAATTGAAAGAGAAATGATGTTGTTTTTAGAAGAATTAGGAGAACTTGCTAAAGCAATAAGAAAAAACACAAATGGACATTTAGATATAGCAAAAGAATATAATGATAGTGTTGAAGAAGAATTAGCAGATTGCTTTATATATTTACTTAGTATAGCCAATATGAATAATGTAGATATTTTTAAAGCATTCAAAGATAAAGAAACTAAAAATTGTGATAGAGTTTGGAAATAATGATATATATAAAAGAGGCACAAACATTTTTTTGTTTTTTTATAAAAAACTATTGACATAGAACTCATGTTCGTATATACTATTCATGTAGCAAATCTTTGTTTGCAAAAATGATTAGGGGGAATGTAATATGAAATTACAGATAGTTAATATAAAAAAATTTATAAGAAGTGTATTAATTATTTTATTTATATTGGTAGGGATATTGTTATGTGTTAATAATACAACTCAATCAAGTGCAAATGTAAAATATAAAGAAATATATATAAGTAATGGTGATACGTTATGGAGCATTGCAAAAACAGAAAAAGAGAATAACTTGTATTATGAAAATAAAGATATAAGGGATATTGTTAGCCATATAAAAGCAATTAATAAATTGGATTCAGTAGAAATTAAAATGAACCAAAAATTATTAATTGCTACTATGTAATTAGAATTGCAAAGAAGATTAAACTATTTTAGATGTTGGCTAAAGGATTGCTTTCTACTGCTGCTCTAACTTGTTCATTTTCTACATGAGTATATATTTCAGTAGTAGAAATGCTTGCATGTCCTAATAGTTCTTGTAGTGCTCGTATATCTACCTTACCATATTGATACATTAAGGTTGCTGCAGTATGTCTTAATTTATGTACTGAAAATTTATTGGTATCTAGTCCTGCAAATCTAAGTTCTTTTTTTATAATATATTGAACTGTTCTATTACTTATACGTTCACGTCTTTCACTTAAGAATAATGCATCTTTAGATTTAAAATTAATACCTTCTTTTGGTCGTACTTCTAAATAATCCGAAATTGCTCGCATACAGGCATTATTTAGGTATATAGTTCTTTCTTTATTACCTTTACCAATAACAGTCATTTTACATTCATCAAATTGAATATCTTTAATATTTATATTAACCAATTCTGAAAGACGCATACCACAATTAAGAAATAGGGTAGTAATAGCATAATCTCTTTGGTTATTTCTGTTATCCTCATTTCCTGCAACATCTAAAAGTTTTTTACTATCATCCAAAGTAAGATATTTAGGCATACGTTTATCTAATTTTGGTGTTTCTAAATTTTGAGCAGGATTTGTTTCAATTAAATTAGTTTTTGTAGATAAATATTTAAAAAATACACGAATACTAGATATTTTTCTAGCTCTTGTAGCTGGTTTGCTATGTAGTTGTGTAGCTAAATATGATATAAAAGAATGAATATCTTCTAACGTAATTTTTCTTATCGTATTAATATCAATATCTTTAATAACAATTTTCTCAAAGTCAGTTTCATTTGTTAAGTTAAAATGAATTTTTATAAATTTAAGAAAAGTTGCTAAATCATAATTATATTCTTTAATTGTGTTAGGTGATTTGTTAAGTATTGTTATAGTATAATCGAAAAATGAATTTAAGTAATCAGGATTATTATTTCTATCTATCATATAAATCTTCTCCAAAACTTGTTAAAATTTATTATACAGTATTATATAATAATATGTACTTTTATACAATAAAATACGAAATGTTATTTCAAGATTTTTTATATAAAAAACTATAATTATGTCGTTATTGAAAAATAAAATTAGAAGAAATAAGACTTTTGGATTTTAAAAAAAATGGTAGAAAAAGAATATGTAAACAAAATTGTTATCTTGAAATTAGTACGTAATGGTAAAAATAGAAAAACTATAAAATTTATATAGTTAATTTTCATTTTGTGCAATGTTCGATTTTTTAATCCAATTCTAAAAAACGAACATTTCTTGTAATCTCTTATAAATAAAGCTTTTAATACTTATAAATGATTTATAAAATTCTAAATAATAATTATATAAATTTAGATTACTATTTCCAAATATAATTTCACATTATAAAGCTTGAAAATGAATTTTAAGACATTTTATAATTTAGTTAATAGTAAATAGATATTGAAATATCATCTTTATAATATGATCCCAGTAAAATGCTAATTTTAGGCATTTATTACAAGTGCTGAAAAATGGCTAAAAAATTGAAGCATGAAAATCGATTTTAAGCCATTTTTCTAATTTAGGCATATAGTTTGTTGTCTATAAAATCGAGTAAAATAATGAAAAATCTAAGAATGTTTTATAATGCAAACTAAATTGATTTACTTTATGATGTAAATAGATAAAATAAATAAAATACAGTAAATTTAAGTAGAAAACTTATTTATGTAACTACAAACAATATTTGTTATAAGTTAGGAGAAAATACTATTAAAAAAGCAGTTTTAGAAATTGAAATACTAAAACAAAATAGTAAGGTTGAGAACCACGCAAAGCAATACAAAAAGAATATCTTATTTTTACGGTTGAAGTAATAAATTCTGCAGGAAAATGGCACAGAATAATAAAAAGCTTTGTAGATACATTTTGAATCCTATCTCTGTTTGCGCAAAAGTTTCATTTTGTGCAATGTTGTATTTTGATTATTTCTTATTAAAATCTCCTCTTGTGCTCTTATCTTATTAAGTTATATCTCTTGTGATAATAAGAATAAATCTATGTTGAAAATAAGGTTTTATAAAGAATCAATGTATTTAATAAAGTATTTATTTTGTATAATTAAATACCTTTCATTAAAATATCGTTACTATATATTATATATAATTATATCATGAATTAATCAGTAAATTTATAAAAATTGCTTAAAATCAATTCTCATGTGTTTTTACTAATTTAAAGAACTGAATATATGTATATCTTCAATTATATATATTCAGTTCTAATATTATTTATTTAAATTGTCTTAAGAAAAATTCCATTCTTTCTAAAAAGTCTTTATTTGTTTTTGTTGCTGTTAGTTGTGTTATTAATTGCTCTGTAACTTCTGAAACTGACATACTTGACATTGCTTTTCTTAGTGCAAATACTGTTTCTATCTCTTTTTTAGATAATAGTAAGTCTTCTCTTCTTGTTCCTGATTTGTTTATATCTATTGCTGGGAATATACGTTTTTCTGATAGTTTTCTGTCTAAATGTACTTCCATATTACCTGTACCTTTGAATTCTTCGAATATAACTTCATCCATTCTACTTCCTGTTTCTACTAATGCTGATGCAAGGATTGTTAAACTTCCACCATTTTCTATATTTCTTGCAGCACCAAAGAATTTTTTGGGTTTGTGTAATGCACTAGGATCAAACCCTCCAGATAATGTTCTTCCAGATGAAGGTATTACTAAGTTATATGCTCTTGCAAGTCTTGTTATACTATCTAATAATATAACTACATCTTTCTTCTGTTCTGTTAATCTTTTTGCTCTTTCTAATACCATTTCTGCCACTTTAACATGATGTTCAGGTAGTTCATCGAAAGTTGAATATATTACTTCACCTTTTATTGAACGTTTCATATCTGTTACTTCTTCTGGTCTTTCATCAATTAGTAATACTATTAATTCTACTTCTGGATTATTTGTAGTTATACTATTTGCTATTTTCTTTAAAAGAGTAGTTTTTCCTACTTTTGGTGGTGCAACTATCATTCCTCTTTGACCTTTTCCAATTGGTGATATTAAATCTATTAGTCGCATAGCATATTCATTTGGAACTGTTTCTAAATGTAATCTTTCTTGCGGATATATTGGTGTTAAATCATCAAAAGTTTGTCTTTTATATGCATTTTCTGGTGATTCTCCATTTACTTCACCTACAAATATTAAAGCAGGAAATTTTTCTCCTTCTTTTGGTGTTCTTGATATACCTTTTATCATATCACCTGTATCTAATTTGAATCTTCTTATTTGGACTGGTGATATGTATACATCTTTTGGGCTTGGTAAGTAATTATCACCTCTTAAAAATCCATATCCATCTGGTAATACTTCTAGTATTCCTTCTACTATTTGATCGTCTTCATTTGTAACTTTATACCCTGTTTCATTATTAGCATTGTTAGGTTGTTTTTCTACTATTTGTTGAGGTTTTGACTCTTCATTTTTTTGTTTCTCATTATTTGTTAATTCTTCTAACACTGTTATTAATTCTTCTTTCTTCAATTTAGAAATATTCTTTATTTCATATTCTTTAGCTTTTTCTTTTAATTCTATTAAAGTCATTTCTTTATAATTCATATATACCCCCTATTTTTTATGTATTATACTGTGTTGTTATATTCTATCACATATATTAATATATCTCTAGTATTTTTTGATTTTATTTACATTTTTAATTATTAATAATAATTATAATTATGCTATTTCTCCAAATTCCTACTTTTGCAAGTGTATAAGCTATTTCAATCATCTACTTTTTAAGAGATATAAAAAATTTTAGGTATTTTTTTGAAGATTTTTATATAGAAAATTATTAAAAAATAATCATTTTTAATTACTTAACTGGAAATATTTAGACATTTATTGAATAAAATTTATATTTAAATCCATAAAACATATGTTTTATGGACTATTTTCCTAAATCTATGTATACTCTTTCATTAGGTAGATACATATCTAATTTTTCTCTTGCTACTTCTTCTATATATTCTGCTGAACTTATATCTTCTTTTGTAGCAAGTAACTTTTGCTTATTTTCTTTTTGTTCTTCTATTTTTTTTGATAAAGATGTTTGTTGAGTTTTATATGCATTTAATGTTTTTTGTTGATTTATAAAGGTTATAGAAGCATATAGAATTACAACAATTATCACTATTCTTTTTAATATCTTTTTCATATGTAGTCTTAGTTCTCCATCCTATAAAAACTTATTTTCCTTACGGAAATACAACTTATTTATATATTTCTACATTAAATTTAAAAATCCTTCTTTATAGTTATATTTTTTGTTCTTTTTGTGTTTTTTTTAATGTTTTAACGAATTTGATGAATTTTTTTGTAAAAAACAATCGAATGTTTATAAATATAAAGGATACTGGTTTTAAAAATATCTTTTTTATAATTTTGGCAATTATTTTAAAAGGATATATAATTATCGAACTGATATTAACTAGTATGTCTTTGAGAAAGTTTACTATTTTCACGCTTATTTTTATAATATGTTTACTAAGTATTAACATATATAATGTAATGCCTAGCATTATCCCTAAAAATATGTAGAATCTAATTTCTCCATTATTATATATAAATATGAAATATAGTGTTAATAGGCCTGTTAATAGCCAAAATAATGTATCATGTATATATGTAATCATATCTGTTGTTTTGAATGTTTTTCTAATAATTCTGAATATATCAAATAGTATGCCTATTAAAACTCCATTTATTATAAATATTGCAAACAATAAAGCTTGATTTTCCATTATAATACACCTTTTCTATTTAAAGATTTTGCCTAAGAAATTTCCACTGCTTTTATTTTCATCTCTTTCACTATAATTCATGCTATATATATCACCTTCTACTACTACTTCAGATGTATCTATACTTAGTTTATTTATTCTTAAATCTTCTCCTTTAATTGTTAAAAGTCCGTAATTCTGTTTCTACAATTACAACTTGGTCATCAAAGCTTAGTACATCTAATACTCCAGATACACTAAGTTTTCCCCTGTTTTCTAATACCAAATTTTGAATAATATTTGTTGTTAATCCTTTTCTTTCCTCTAATGTCATAACAATCTCTCCTTACTCTATTGTATTTTTCATATAAATTATATATATTCAGCTATTGTCCAACTTAGAACTGTAAAACTTCTTATTTCACGAAAAAGACACAATTCATTTACTGAATTATGCCTTTTTAAGATTTATTTATAAAAGTTTATTAATGTTTAAAGTGTCTCATACCTGTAAAAATCATACTTATACCATATTCATTACATTTATCTATTGATTCTTGATCTCTAATTGAACCTCCTGGTTGTATTATTGCTGTTATTCCAGCTTTATGTGCTTCTTCTACACAGTCTGAAAATGGAAAAAATGCATCTGATGCAAGAACAGCACCTTTTGTAATTCCTTTTTCTATTAATTCTTCTGCATGTTCTACAGATTGTTTTGTTGCCCAAATTCTATTAACTTGTCCTGGACCTATCCCAATAGATTGTTTATTTTTTCCTAAAGCTATTCCATTTGATTTTACATATTTTACAATTTTCCATGTAAATAACATGTCTTCTAATTCTATATCTGTTGGCTTTCTATTTGTTACTACTTCATAATTATCTAAAAGTTTTGAATCTATTGTTTGTACTATTACTCCCCCATTTATTTTTTTAATATCATATGCACCTTCTGGTTGTTTTTTTGTTATGTTTGGTAATAATAATACTCTTAAATTTTTCTTTGTTTTCAATAATTCTAAGGCTTCTTTTTCATATGAAGGAGCAACTATTACTTCTAAGAATATTTCTTTCATTTCCTTTGCAATATCTAATGTAATTTCTCTATTTGCAACTACTATTCCTCCAAATATAGAAGTTTTATCTGCATTGAATGCTTTTGTCCAAGCATCATACATATTGTTTGCACTTCCTACACCACAAGGATTTCCATGTTTACATGCAACTACTGTTGGTTCTTCAAATTCTTTTAATAGCTCTAAGGCACCATTTGTATCATTTATATTGTTAAAAGATAATTCTTTGCCATTTAATTGTTCAGCTATTGCTAATGAACCTTCACATTTTCCTATTTCCTTGTATAAAGCTCCTTTTTGATGTGGATTTTCTCCATATCTCATTTCTTGAACTTTTTCATAGGTTAGTGTAAGTTCTTGTGGAAATGTTTCATCATTTCTTTGTTCTTTTATATATTTACATATCATTGCATCATAATTTGATGTATGTTCAAAGACTTTTTGCATTAAATAAAATTTTGTATCTATAGATACTTGTCCATTTTGCTTTAGTTCTTCTAATATTTTTTCATAGTCTTTTGGATCTGTTATTACACTAACATCTTGATAATTTTTTGCAGCACTACGTAGCATTGTAGGACCACCTATATCTATATTTTCTATTGCTTCTTCTCTTTTTACTCCTTCTTTTAATATTGTTTGCTTAAATGGATATAGATTAACTATTACAAAGTCTATTGTATCTATATTTAATTCTTTTAATTGTTCCATATGATTTGCATTATTTCTAATTGCAAGTATTCCTGCATGTACCTTTGGATGAAGTGTTTTTACTCTTCCATCTAAACATTCTGGAAATCCTGTTAGTTCTGAAATTTCAACTGCATTTACTCCTTCTTCTTTTAATTTTTTGTATGTACCTCCTGTTGATATAATTTCTACACCATATTCTTCTAGTTCTTTTGCAAATTCGACAATACCTGTTTTATCAGATACACTAATTAATGCTTTCATACTTTACCTCCATTATTTTTATAATATATTTATTATATAGCATATTACAAAATATAGCAATACCTTAGAAAATTGGAATTATAAAGCCTTAATTATTATTTTAAAATCCACCTTTTTATTAAGTGGATTTTAGTTTTATAT
>CAOKHI010000003.1 GCA_948468275.1 uncultured Clostridium sp.
TTGCTTCTTCAAATTTCATAAATTTTTACCTCCTCTTATAAAATAGCACTAATAATTTGCAACTATAATCTCCCCTACAACTTACTAGTTATTGTTCTAGTTAGTCTTCTAATTCATTAAAAAGTCTAATATATTCATTCCTGCCTCAGTACCTGTTTTATACATTTCAGTATAGCCACATTTCGTACAACTTACTGTAATAAACTTTTTATTTTGAACATCAAACATCTTTGCAAAATTTCCTCCTGTTGCTTGGAATTGATCTTTTTCAAATTCTGTATTTCCACATTTTATACATTTCCATTCTGACATAATCAAATTTCTCCTTTAATTTTTTTCTTATATTTCCTCATAAAATTCTTGTTTCAAGTTATTTAATGTGTTTTTTATATCTTCTTCAAAAACTGTTCCAGCAGCTAAATCTATAAACCATTCTTCTGTTTCTTTAATATATCTTTCTTTGAATCTTTCTGAAGCTAAATGTGTTTCTGATAAATTGTGTAATCTATCTGCTAATTTCACCATTCTTGCCATATCATTTTTCATGATTCTATCAATGTATTCTGACATTACATATCCATTTTCTTTTGTTACCAATTTTACTACATCTGCAATTTCTTTATTTGAAATTGCAACTATTTCTTCATAAGTTGTATTAGTATCTTCTAATAAATCATGAAACAAACCTGCTATTTGATATTCTATTGAAAAACCTTTTTCATATAAAATATTACTTACTTCTAGTGGATGCATATAATATGGTGTTCCTTGTATTCTTGTTTGACCTTTATGTTTTTCTTTTATAAATTCAATATAATTATCTAATTTCATACATTTTCCTTTTCATATTATTATAATTCTTTGTATTTTACTCTTTTCTTCTAGTGGTATTTCCCATATACTACCTACAATGGATCTTTTTATTTTTAATTCTTTAGTTGGTTCTCCAATTAATTTATTAAGTTGTCTTTGCAGCGATACTTTATTAGTATAAACTACTAATTTATTTTCATGATATAGTACATTAATTGTTGTCTCGGTTTCTTCTTTTATCGGTTCTTTATATATTTTCTCCTTCATAACATTCCTCTATTTCTGCCACATTTAATTATTTTTATCTTCTGTAAATGTTATTTTTTGAATATACAATCTTTTACATCGTTATCTGTTATTTGCATAATTCCTTCTGTTTTTCCATCATTATTTACTATTTCTGCTTTATAATGGCTTTTATTAACTTCTTCTAATATAGTTGCTTTATTTCCATTATTTAATAAAACTACATCAAAAATTTTGTATCGCATTCATTTCTCCTTATTTTATATTATCATATATCTTATTTTCTATACTAAGCTCCAAATTTTCTTAATATTTCACTAAATTCTTGTCTTGCTTTATCCATATCCCCATTTTTATAGCTTTTACTCATAATATCTTCTGATATACTATGTACGAATTTATTGCATTCTTCCTTTGTATATTCTCTATTATCAATAGAACCTACTACATTTTCAATTTTCTTGATTTCTTCTGTGTCAAATACTTCATATGGATTCATCTTTTTCTCTCCTTTTAATTTTTGTTATTATTCTTTTATTGCTATCATATATTGATTGTCTTCTACTATTCTATTTACATTTTGGTAAACAAACCTCGTACCTGTAAAATAGACTTTGTACCCCATATTTTGTAATTTATTTCTTCCCCATTCCAAAAACTGGTCTACATCTTCTTCAGATAAATTGTATTTTACTCTAAGTTCATAAAAAGTACAAACGATATATTCTTCATTTTCTTTTAATTTATTATCTAAATAGTCTTCTACAAACTTTACTGTCATTTCTATCACCTTACACTTTGTAAATCTTTAATTTCAATGCAATCATACCACATTTTTTCTAAAAATAAAAGTTATTAAAAGTTTTTTTGTATTTTTAAGGGTATTTTTGTTAGAAATCAATGTGGAATTGGAATAAATTTATGCCGAGAAAAACATTGATTTGTCTTTTCTTTTTATAATAAACAAAGGCAACTAGCACATTTATCGGTTAGTTGCCTTTATTGACAAAAAATATAACAAAATTTTAATTTAATCAAATATTCATTCACTATCATCTTTTTTTGTTTTATAAATAAAATCATATATTTTTTTATCTGTATTTCTATCTGCTGAATATATGTTTTTTGTGTCTATAGTCTTACTTATTTCTTTGTTTTTCAATATATCAGTAATTTGATAACTTTGTTTTAAATATGTAATGTTTTTATACAATTTTTCAGTAATGTCTTTTTTGAAAATTGCTACAATCTTATTTCTATTATTTGTTATATTTCTAATATCTTTTTTTAAAGATGTATTAGGAATATATGTATTTGATTCATTATCTTTTATAAATCCCATACAAGCATTTATATTTCCTGCAATTTTCTCTGTCTGTAAAAAAATATTAAAGTTAGAAAACTCTCCAAACATATTGGCCATCCTATCTATTCTCATAAGTTGAGGTAATACTTGGAGCTTCAAGTCTGTAGTTGAATCTTTTTCTTTTATTATATATTCTTTTAAATTTAATCTTTCATCCTTCAAAATATCATAAAATTCATAAGCATTTAAACTTTTTCCAGTTGATTTTTCTATTATTGATACACCAGTTAAATGTTTATAACTTGATCTAGGAAAATAAACTTCTTCTTTTGAAAGTGTTCTATCTTTATTTTCTATAACAAACATTACTTTTGTATTTTTTAAATTCTTATCATATTCTTTTAAGCATTTAGAAACTGTATTAAATATATCTATAGGTCTTGATATTCCTTTCATTATTTTCCTCCTTAAAACTTATAAAGAGGAGTATTTTCGTACCGCAGTACCATAATCCCTCCTCTTTAATGTGCGATTTTTCCGTTGCCTAACCAACCCCAAGAGCTATACTCTTGCCTGAATTTTAGGTTTTTCCGTTGCCTAACCAACCTAAAAGGCTATACCTTTTCTTGAATTTTAGGTTATTGTGGCAGTCGCACCTGCTATGCAAGATAAATTGCAACTATCATTATTATATTCATTTTACAATAAAATATTTACAAAGTCAAGTATTTGCAAACATTTTTTCACAGTAATAATAAGAGTTTTATGGATTTTTCTTATTTATTAAGTCTTAATCGCCCACCACATTTGCTACAACAGTATTTTCTTATTAAGTCCTTCTTCATCCTTTGTCTATAAAATACTTGTCCACATTTTTGACATATAATTTTATACTTATAAATTGCTGTATTCCTATTATATTCTACATTGCTCTTTATATAATCCGCTTCTTTGTTCCCTACTCTTGATATATCATATCCTAGCTTTTTATTTATATAATTTGCATAACTTTTAAATGTTGCTCCATGATTATTACATCCTGGAAAGCAATGTATAATTTCATGTATGATTGTATTTTTTATAATTTCATCATTTAGACTCATTACCCACTTGCTAATCTCAATATGGTGTTTTTTAAATCTTTCGTATCTGATAGATATATTTTTTCCTTTTCGCACAATATGATAGCAATTTTTATCTGGTTCTTCTTGTTTACAACACCCATATCTTTTTGGATTTCCTTTTGAAAATTTTATATCAATATCTCCAACTAATGGATTTGTAATATCTATTTTTATACTTTTAAGTTCTTCAATACAATCATTATATAATCTTTTTAATTTATCTTGCATCTTAACCTCTTTTTATTAGTTTTTACATCTCTTCTTCCTCATCTTCTGTTTCTTCTACTTTATTATACTCTATTTTATTTGTTTTTTCTTCTTTTTGCTCTATTTTTTCTTGCATAAATTTTTCTTCTAGTTTTTCTAAGTATTCTTCTGTGTTGCTTAATATATTTGGATTATCTTTTAGTATATATGTCATGTATTTTTTCAATTCTCTAGGAATTACTTCTCTGTATAACTTTTTCTTATACTCTACATATTCTTTGTTAGAATAGTCAAGTTTATATTTACAAAACTCATAGCAACTAATATATTCTGCACCAACAATTTTTCCAAAATGATATTTTTCTCTCCATCTAGCTGATTCATATCCGTTTATAAACTCAAAAGTTCCTCGTGCATCTTCCTCTGGAAATAAATCCCACAATTCTTCATCTCCAAGAATTTCCTCTGAAACTTTATCTATAAGTTCTCCTTTTGAAAGATATATTTCTTCACAGTCTTGGCTTTTTGAATAATATATTTCCTTTAGTTGCACATCTTCATAATTTAATTCTTTATACAAAAATTCTAATTTACCTAAAGTCATTTCTTTCAATTTTGGCTCTAATGTTTGTAAGATTTTATTTGCTATATTAGTTTTCAATCCTTCATTTGTTTCTTCTAATTTTTTTTATAGTTTGCGTTTTTTCATCACTAGAGTATAAAGCATATTCATAATTGTCTTCTAATTTATAATGATTTTCTCCTAATTTTGAATATTCTTGTTCTAATATTTGATGTTTGTTTTGTAATTGTTCATAATCTTCAGCTAAATTTGGATCTAAAATATTTATTATTTTAATCTTTATTCTATCTAATAATTTCATCTTTTAGCCCCTTTACTATTTCCATAATTTAGTTTTACTTTATTTTCTTCAATTACTAAACTAGCTGAAAATGTCTTACCTTGTTTAGATTTAAAACCTTTTATTTCTTTTGTTTTTCCTTTTTCTAACAATTCTCTAATTATTGTATCGTTTATTTTTTTACCACAAATCTGTTTCCATATACTAAAACCACAATTTTGCCAATCCTCACAATAATAGCTTTTGTTATTTTCTATAATGTCTTTGCCACATATAGGACATTTCCCTATTGCTGCTTTTTTAAATTGTGTTATTTCTGCTTTTTTGTTTATCCCTTGTTTAACCTCTTCTTTTACTTTTTCTAATACCTTATCTACACTACTTTTGTTGTTATAAATTGCTTTCAAATCTTTACTTATTTCTACTGTTTTTTCTTTGTATAGATTTATTCCTAATTCTTCTAATATTTCAATTAGTTTAATTCCCTTGTCTGTAATCGCTAAGTTATTTTTGTTTTCTACAATATATCCATCTTGTTTTACTTTTTCAATTATTCCAGCACGAGTTGCAGCAGTTCCTATTTCGCATCCTTCCATAATTGCTATGTAATCTTCATCTGTAGTTTCATCTTCATTTTCTTTCTTTTCCTTTTTAAATGGATTTTCATAGAAGTTATTAAGTTCCGCTTCTGTAACTCTGTTTGGAGGATTTGTTGTTTTTTCTACAACTTTAAGTTTAATATCAACTTCTTCTCCTTTTTCTAATTTTACTTTATCCCCAAGTTCTATTTTTATTTCTTTATTATCTTTAGTTATTATGCCTTCAAGTTGTATATATTTTTCTTCTTTAAAGTTAGTTATCTCTTGCTCTCTATCATATATAAACTTAACTGTTGGAACAATAACTCTTCCTACAGGAAATTTATCTTTAGCTTTTATACTAACAAACCTTGAAAAGTTAATTCCATAAATCCAATCTATATAAGTTCTCGCTAATCCTTCTTTGTACCAGTTTTCTGTATCTTTTATATTTCTTAAATTATTAAGTTCTGTTCTTACTGTGCTTTCTGCTAAATCTGGTAATAGAATTCTTTTTACTGTTTTCTGAATTTTATTTTTTCTAAAAATATCATAGATCAAGTTATTTACTAAAACTTCTCCTTCTCTATCATTGTCGCCACAATTAATAATTATATCAACCTCTTTTTTGAGTATTAGCTTTTCTATTAATTTATATCTTTCTTTGATGCCCTTTTGTTTTTTTATTTTCCATCTAAATCCATTTGGGAAATATGGTAAATCTTCAATATTCCAAATTTTCAATTCTTTATTATAATCTTCCATTTGATATAATTCTAATAGATGACCATATAATGATGTTATAATATATTCTTCATTTTCATAGTATTCTTTAGTCTTCGTACATCCTTTTAAGGTTTTGGATAATTCTTTCGCTACACTCGGTTTCTCTGCTATTATTAATTTTTTCATATTTCTCTTTCTCCTTTAAACTTTTCAAAAATAATAATTGCTGCATATCCTCTTCTACTCTTTCTTCATCCGTCTTGCTTAAACTAGCTCCTCTGATTAATAAGTAAAATAACACAGATATTATTACTGATATTATGATTAGTATTCTTAAAATCATTTTTATCTCCTTTATAATGTTATTGATTATGTTTTAAAGCATAGTTTTTTATATCTACTTTTACGTTCTGAATATACTTCTGATAATTTTCAGGGGTATCCTTAACATAGAATTTGCAATTTTTGCACTCTTTTGTTTTTAATATTGAGCAATTTGATTTTTTTATAAACAAACAATCTCTTTCTTCTGTTTTCTTTACATTTAAAAATTTTTTCATTATTTAATCCTTCCAAGTTCATTAAGTGTATTGTTGAACTTCTTTGTATCTCTCTATTCACTTAATGAACTTAAATTATATTTTCCAGTTCATTTAGTGAATCTTTTGCAGTTTTATCGTTCACCTGGTGTACTTTCGCACTCTCAAAGGCATTTTTTCTCCATTCATTTAGTGAATTTTTACATCATATTTGCTTAAAATTTTTGTTCTTTTATTAAATCTTGAAGGCTTGTCCTTCAATGTGTGTAGGCGATATGTTAATACTCGCTTTCCTGCCCTCATTTTAATGAGGGATTTTTTATAAGCTATGGTTTCATAGCTCTTTTATTCCCAGTTCACAGCAGTTCACTTAGTTAGCCTTTAGTCGAATTTAATCCCATACATTCCTAGTAATCTTGGTGCAAGTTCTTCAAAAAGCTCATCTCGATCTTTATAAAAGGTTTTTGGACTAGAGTAACCAACTTTTACTTCTGAAGGTTTTACTCCCTCCATGTACATTTCTTTAAGTAATTGTGCTTTTCTTATGTCTGCAATTACCCTTGAATCTGTTTTTTCATCTATGTAATCATTAAAAATATCTGTTAAAAATCCAACTAATATTTCTGTATTTACTTTACTTTTATATACTCTTTCAAGGAAAGTTTCATTTTCTGTAAAATTGTTTTTCATTATGTCTTTAATTTGTTGTCTTTCCATCGTTTTAAATTCTTTGTTAGTAAAGTTTATTGTTTTTATAAAGTCATTTAAACTTTTATAACTATTTAAAATAGCCTCTGTCTTTTGTAACCTTTCTTCATTCCATTTATTTTTAATTTCTTCTAGTGTTTTCTTTGATATTAAAGTTTGTTTTCTTTCTAGTGTTTCTTCTACTATTTTCTTAATTTCTTGAATAAATTCTTTATCAAGCTCCATATTAAAGCCTCCTTAAATGAATTTATCCCAATATTATTTTTAGTAGTCTTCTACTGTATTCTCTCCTTGCTTCTTGTCTTATTAATTCAAAATAACTATCTAATGTTTGAAAAGCAAATTTGTCTATCGTTTTTGAATTATATTTTTTCTCCATTTCTTCAAGCATTTTGTTATTTAATTCTTCAAATTTATGTCTTTTAGTTAAGTACATATCTTCTATCATTTTTTGGTCCATAATTATTGTTTTACATATTTCCATACTCTTTGTTTTAAAGTCATGTTCTGACATATTATCAAGTTTATTCAAATTACTATTAACATTATAGGTATTAATTTCTTGCATTTTTCTTCTCCTTTTCATCTATTTTATTAATTTTCCAATTCATTCTCCTCTGTTTCTTCAGTTTGATTATTCTGTTCTATCATATCTTTTAAATTTTGTTTTATTTCATTATATCTTTGTTTTGATATAAGATTCTCTGTAAAATATGGAACTAACTCTTTAAAACTTTTCTTTTTATCCATTTCTAAAAATAGCCTTGTATCAAAACTAAATATTGTTTCAAAAGAACTAATATTAGATGTTAATTCAATTTTTTTTAATTCATCAGTACATAATGAATTAAAGTATTTTTTTACATCTTCTAAATAATCATCTTTTCTTAACTGTTTTTCATATTCATTTTCTGTTAGTATTCCTACTTCTCTTTTTGCTCCTAAATCAAATATTCTAAATTTATAGTATGTTTTTACACTATTGATTACATAATATAATTTTCTACATATAAATTCATCAATCTCATCATATTCCATAAAATTATCCTTTCCAAAACTTCTTCCTTTTTGGTACTACTGGAAGCAACATACTTCTTTCTTTTTCTAAGATTATTTCATCTCGCTGCCTGTACATTTCTTTCCATAGTTTATTGTCTTTTTCCATTTCTTCATATTTGTTTTTAAAATAGTCTACCTGCTCTTTAAGATACTTATTTTGCTCCTTTAGAAATCTATTTTCTATTTCTGATTCAGAAATCATCAATTTTTCTTCAATATTATTTTCATTTAATTCTGCATTTCTATAATTTGCTGCTCTTTTTATTTTCAAATATTGAAGTCCTTCTTCAGTTATTACTTTTTTCCCTGAATCGTTAGTTTTTAAATATCCTAAATTTTCTAGTTCTTTACTCTGATTATAAATAGCTTGTACACTATTGTAATTTAATGCTTTTGCACATTCTACAATTGAATATTCAGCCATAAATATATCTCCTTACTTCATTTATTTTTTCTATAATCTTGAAAATTTGTGTCTATTTCTATACAAATTTCATTCAGTCTGCTTACTAATGATTCTGCTGTTTTCCCATCATTTCCAAGACTTAATCTTTTTACAAGTTCTTGCTCTGTATAGTTTGTTGTAATAATTATAGGTAGCATATTTTCATATCGACTGTTAATTATTTGGAACAATTTCTCTAATACCCATTCACTTAGTCTTTCTTTTCCAAGATCATCAATAATTAAAAGGTCACATTTACAATACAGTCTAATAATTTCATAGTAATCTAAATTATTGTTATTATAGGATTCTTTTAACTTCTCCATTAAATTAATAAATGTCTCATAAATAACTGGTATTCCTTGTATTAATAATGAATTGGCTATTGCAAATGCTAAGTGTGTTTTTCCTGTTCCATATCTTCCAATAAAAATTAGTCCTGTTCCATCCTCCTTATACTTTTGCCAACAGTCTGCATATCTTTTGGCCATAGCAAAAACTTTTTTATTTTCATCATTAGTTTTGTAGTTTTCAAAAGTCCTCTTCATTCCTCTTTTGCTAATATTACTTTGTTGAAATAATTTTTCTATTTTTCTTTGGTATGCTATTTTTCTTTCTGCTTCTTCTTTCTTTTTTTCTTCTTCTGCTTCACGAAGCCTCTTAAATTCTTTATCTTCTAAATACTCCTTACAGTCACAATCTATAACTGAAAACCAATTAAAAATTCTAGTTTGGTCAAAAGGATTTATAAGACCTTTCCATCCTAATTTTTTTTTGCAAAATGGACAATATTGTGCATCTGGAATGGTTGGGTACTGATAGTTTTTTAGTTTTTCAGTATCTTGACTATCTATGAAATATTCTTTTGTAATATCGCTATCTTCATTCTTCATTCAATAGTTCTTCTCCCTTCCTTTTAAAGCCATTAGGATCACTTGAATCTGCTTCACTATTGTTGTTATTCTTCTTAAATTCCTTTTCATCTTGCTTGACTTGTTGAAGTGTATTGATTCCTTTTGCTAACCAGCTATTCAGGATTTTTTTAGTGTACTGCCATGTTGGATTTTTTATCATACCAGTTCTAATAAGTGCATACTCAACTAGTTCTATTGGAAAACATTTAAGATAGTTAATACATTCATTAATATTTTCTTCCGTTATATCTTCTAAAGAGTTTTCAAATATTATTTTTATTTTTTTATAATCTTTTTCAGTTTTTTCTATTTGTTCTATACTAATTTCACTTGTATTATCTTCTTCTATATTTTCTTTTTTTAAATTTTCTTTTTCTAACTTATCTTGACTTATATTGTCTTGACTTATCTTATGCTGTCCAATGTCAGTCATTTGTCTGTCATCTGTCTGTCGATTGTCTGCCTTTGGACTGTCATTTGTCTGTCCATTGACTTCCATTTGGCTGTCATTTGACTGTCCTTCTTGTTCTGAAGATTCTTTCTTTTTACTAGTTGCTCTCTTTTTTGGTTCAACCAATTTTATTCCTGGTATTGCTTTTAATAGCAAATCCTTATAAATGCTATCTACTTTTCTATCTGCTCTAATAACATTATGCTCTCTCCAGTCTATTATGTAAGAGACTAAATCATCATTTAAAACTTTAACATATCCTTTTTCTACTAATATATCAAAGTATTGTTCCTCTACTCCAACTGCTTGCATAACACTATATGCTTCTACAACACCATCATCATCTGCATCTAATATTAAATGCAAATAAAGTTTGTGAGATTCTGAAGGCATTTTCAAGAATTTAGCTGATCTACATATTTTTTTGCTAAACATTCTCCTATTAGCCATTTTCTAATATCTCCAATCTTTGTAATTAAACAGTTAAATTCTATTTTAAACTGGTTTAATTGTTTTATTTCTATTTACATTTTCAAATTCTGTGTTATAATTTAAACAATATGTTTTTGAATATCATATTTGATATGAGGATTATCCTGTGTGCTGAAAAACTTGGATAATTCTTTTTCATTTTTTACTATTTCGTTTATATGGTCTAATACTAATTGGTGATATATTTGGTTTTTATTGTTTAAACAATTTAACATTTCATTTAAAGAAATTAATAATCTTTTGTTTTTTGTTTTCCTTATAATTTGGATAATAAAATTTTTCGCTATTTCTATTTTTCCTCTTTCTATAAAGAATTTTGAATATTTTAATAATTCTATTTGTGTATAACAATCCATACTTACCTCCACTATCGAATAGACCTTACTTTTTGCATTATTTCTTCTATAGATTTTCCATTATTCTTTTTATTGTATCTTTCTCTTAATTCAGTTATACTGGCTTCTTTTTTATGTGGAGTTAAATCCTGTTGTAATACACTTTTACTTTTTTCTTCTTGTTCTTCTAAATATTTATCTAATGTGCTTTTTTTAAATTTAATATTGCCTCTTTTTCCTATCCTTATATGAGGAATTTCTTTAACTAATTTATGGATTAATGTCCAATAGCTTACCCCAAGATAATCACAGGCTTCTTTAGTTGTTAAAATTTGTTCAGCCATTTTATCATCTCCAATCTTAATATAAAAAAATCACTTGTTCATAACATTCATTTCTGGAAAAACTTCTAATAAATCACTTTTTAGAAATTCACATATTCTTTTCATTTTTTCTGATGATATATTAGTTACTCCATTTTCTATGTATGATACTGCCTGTTGAGATACATCTAAGTATTCCGCTAATTGTTTTTGACTGATGTTTTGTTTCTTTCGTATTTTTTTTATATTATTTTTCATTCAAATATCTTTCCTCCTTTCTACTTTTTTTACACAACTCATAATTGTATGGTGCGATTATATACCAATACAATTTGTATGTCAATAAATTTTTATGAATTTTTTTCAAAAAACTATTGACTTGTACAAACTTGATTTGTATAATATATCAAAAGGAGTTGATATACATGAATCGTTTGAAAGAATTACGATTAGAAAAAAATTTGAAGCAATCAGATTTAGCAGAAATACTTGGTTGCAGTCAACAAATGATTAGTAAATATGAGCAAGGTCGTACAAATTTAAATGGTATGATAGAAGAAATAGCTGCGAACTATTTTGATTGTTCAGTAGATTATTTAAAAGGATTAACAGATATAAAAAATCCAGAAAGAAGTATTATTTTAACTTCAGAATTTAAAAAATTAGGCATATTAAAAGAAGGACAATCTCTTTCTAATGGACAGATTACCCTTCTTAGGCATTTAATAGATGTTAATAGAGGACTCTTTATTAGACTTTCACCTATTCTTCAGACAAATCTAGTAGAAGTTGTATAAGAATAATAAAGTCCTCCACATCTATACTATTTTCTTTAAGCATTTTCGCCAATTCTACAAAATTCGACATTGTTAAAGCCCTTTTTGTTATAATTATACCACAACTTACAGAAAATGGCAATCTTATGTAAAGTGTTTTTTATAACTATTGATATTGTGCCATTTAGCAAAAAGAGTTTAATAATACAAATTATTTAGAAAGGAGTTTTTATGGCTGGAACTAAAATTAAAAGAGCTAACGGAAAATATAAATTAAGTTATATGAAAAATAGAGAAAGATATAATACAACAGTTATTGCTACTAATGATGCTGAAGCAGATGAGCTTTTAGAAAAGTTTGTTTCACAAATTGATAAAATGTCTCAAATTGATAAGAATACTTGCACATTATCAGAGTTTGTTGATTTATATTTTGAAAACTATGCTTATGATATGCTTGCTGAAGAATGTATCTATAACTATTATAGAGCATTAAAAAATTGGGTACTACCAAAAATAGGAAATACTGTACTTGCTAAATGTACCACTCCATTTTTTATTGATTATTTCAATTGGCTTGCTAAACAAATTAGTCCAAAAACAAATAAAGTTTTATCAGTAGGAAGCAGAGAAAAAATATTTGGAATTATATCATCTGTTTTTAGCTGTGCTGTTACTTGGAAATTATTTACTGTAAATCCTTTATATGCTGCAAGACCTGATGATTTTAAAAAGAATTCAAAAAATAATATTTCTCATATACAAGAAAGATGTTTAACTATGGAAGAAAGCAGAAAACTAATAAAAGCATTAGAAACTGTTGATCTAAAATATAAAATCATTGTACATTTTGCAATTATAGGTGGACTTCGTAGAAGTGAAATAATGGGAATTAAATGGAAAAATATTGATTTTGTTAATAAAACTTTAACATTGCAACAGTCTATTCAATATGTTCCTAAAAAAGGATATGTTGAGGGTGATTTAAAAAATGACTCTTCTGAAAGAACAATAGCCCTTCCCCATTTAACAATGCTTATGCTATTAGATTATAAAATGCAAACAGTTGACTATGATAATGATTTCGTTTTTATTAATGATAAAGGAAGGCGAAGAGGTTTAAGAATGAATCCAGTTTCTGTCACAAATTGGTTTAAAGCATTTAGAGATAAAATAGAACTTCCTCCAGAAGTTCCATTGCACGGATTAAGACATACAAATGCTACTATCTTGATTTCAAAGGGAATCAATGTAAAGAATGTAAGTAGCAGACTTCGGTCATTCTAATACATCAACTACATTAAATATTTATTCGCATGCTTTAACATCTATTGATAAAGTAGCTGGAGATACTTTAGACAAGATTTTATTTAAACGAAAACATACATTTAGAATACAGAAAAAAAAGAAAGAAGAAGCCCTTGTATAAGCCCTCTTTCTCAAATCTTAATATATTTAAAATGTTTTATAGAAGAATTGGTACTTCTTCTATAAATTAACTCTTAAATATTTATTAAAACTATTTAAATTATATACTAGTTTCATGAATATGTAAATAATTTTTGCATAATATAATTTACATACTTATACAATTGGTAAATTATAGTTTTTTATAGTATTACTATTGACATTATACAAATTATACTTGTATAATTAAGGTAGCCTTATTAAATATTTAGGAGTGAGAATTATATGAAAAAAGAAAACAAAGCAAAAAACGAAGTAAAAAATAAATTAAATGAGCTAAGAGTAGCAGCAGGTTTGAAACAATCAGAACTTGCTGAACTTGTAGGTTGTTCTCAACAAACAATTAGTAATTATGAAACTGGTTTTGTTAATAATATTGATCCTATGGTTGAAGAAGCAATCGCAAACTACTTTTCTTGCTCTATTGATTATTTAAGAGGTCTAAGTAATATAAAGAATGCAGAAGAATATGTTAATGATGCAATTCTTTTAAAAAACGAATTTGTTAAACTTGGTATTATAAAAGAAGGTGATGACATTTCTAAGCAACAATTGAAATTGTTTAGAGATATTATAAAAGCAAATAAACCATTTTTAAAACAAATATCTCATTTGCCTAATGAACCAGAAACTAATGAATCTGATAATGAGAATGAAGATTAATATTATTTTACTGTTTCCTCTTTAATAATCAATTATTAAGGAGGTTCTTTTATGGCTGGTTCTATTACAGTCAAAGGTAATAATAAATATAAACTTTGGTATATGAAAGATCATGAACGATATATAAAAACTGTTACTTGTGCTTCTTATCAAGAAGCTGAAGTATTTTTAGCTTCTTTTGTTACTGATATTAATAATGGTACTTATGTTAAACCCTGTAAAATGACACTTGAAAATTTTGTGACAAGAAGATATTTAGACTATTATGCTTTTCATAATCTTGCTGGTGAAACTATTTATAAACATATGCAAGAACTTAGATCTTGGGTATTTCCAAAACTAGGAAATTATAAAATGGCTGACTTTACACCTTATATCTGGTCTGAATATTTTTCTTGGTTATCTAAACAAGTAAGTACACAAACTGGTAATTTACTGTCAATTGGTACAATTGATAGAATCTTTGCGGTATTATGCTCTGTGTTCACTTGTGCAAAAAAATGGCAATATGTAAAATCAAATTCTGTAAAACAATCTAGGTCTGATTTATCAAATAAAAAACATAAAAAAGCTAAAAAAGCTCATGTCCAGGAGAGATGTTTATCATATCAAGAAGCATTTAAATTAATAGATGCCGTAGAAAAGGTTGATTTAAAATATCAACTAATTGTACATTTTGCAATTGCTGGTGGACTTCGTAGGAGTGAAATTCTTGGTATAAAATGGTCTAATGTTGATTTCAATTCAAATATTATAAAACTTTCAAAATCAAGTTTACAAGTTCCGAATCTTGGTTATGTTGAAGGTGATTTGAAAACCCCTACTTCTCATCGAAGTATCTATATGCCACCTACTACTATGGAATTACTAAAACATTATCATGAAATTACTCCTAATACGGATAATAATTTAGTATTTGTAAACAATCGAGGTGTTAGAAAAGGAAAAAGATTGTGTCCTGCAACAGTAACTAGGTGGTTTAGATTATTTAGGAAAAAAATTGATCTTCCTCCTGAAGTACCATTGCACGGATTAAGACATACAAGTGCTACTATTCTTATTGCTGAAGGAATTAATATAAAAAATGTAAGTAGCAGACTTGGACATTCTAATGTTGATACAACATTAAATGTATATTCTCATGCTCTTACAAATGTTGACAGATTAGCTTCTGATACAATAGAAAAATGTTTGTATGAAGATCCTGAAGATGAAATTATTCCTTCTAGTCCTTATACTATTTCTAGTAAAAGATATAAATCAAAAATTAAATTAAGCAAATTGAAATAGCCTACTATTATAGAAAAATAAAGAAAGGAAGATTATTAAAGTGGAAAATTTAGATATGATAAAGAGAATAAAAGAATCAAGTATAGCCCATAGAGAATTAGGAAATAAAACTCTTTATTTAATAAAAAAAGACAAGGATATTTCTGTTATTTTTCAATTTATAGGAAAGCAATATTGTCAGTATATGGACTATGCTTTAAATTCTGTTTGTTGGAAAATAGATACTATAGATAATTTTTATAAACATTATATTGTACATATTAATGATTTTTTAGAATATCAAGAAGTTTCTAGTAGAAGATATGGAGAACCTAAATTAATTAAACCTATTGAATTAAAAGGTTTAAAACATACATATTCTATGATTAATGGTATTAGAAAAAAACAAATTTTTATAAAAAATAATGATGTTTGGATAAAGGATAATGACTATTTTAGTGTTCATTTATCACCAGAAAAAGCAAAAAAGCTTGACTTAGAATTTAATCTTAAAAAAAAATTTGTATATAATGACAACTATGCCCTATTGTTTTAAGAGGTGAAGGATGGCTTTGTATTAGAAATTTGTTACTATATATAGAAGATTTCAATATTGAGTGGAGATTATCTAAAAAAATTTGTTCCTTCTATCATTGGAATATAGAAGATTTTGTAGGTGATATAGAAATATTTTATAATAATCTAATATCTAAATTAAAACAAGATATTAATAGAAAGGAATTAAAATGGGTATAATATATGATAAATCAATAAGGAAATTTAAAAATAATGAGAATACAATTTTTGAAATACTAAAAAAGCCTAATAATCACTACTATTTAACAGAAAAAAAAGAAAAGAATTCTGCTGCAAGAATAATAAAAACTACTAAACTTAGTATATTTTATTTTCTAATGGAAGAATATAGAAGAAATGGTTTAAAAGATATTTAAAATAATTAGTTCTCTTAAAATAAAAGATTATCAGAGAAAATTTCAAATTAAGAGATGATTCGATTTTGAAACATCTCTTAATATATTTTAGAAATTGTAATTTATACTTTTCTTTTCTTAAATTTTTCTACTGCATATTCATAAGATTCTTGAATAAATGGTTTTAGTTCTGCAAAAGTTTCATTTGATGGATTTAATACTGAAATCCATCCCATCCAAGCATACACAGGATGAGGAATTATCTTATCTAATTCTGTAAAATCATAATTCATATCTACTATTCCACCTGCATTTGGTCTTTTAGGCACTTCATTAAATAATTCAATAAAACTTTTCTTGCGAATACCTAAATTGACTCTATATACATTTTCTCTATCTAATTTTGAGCCTTTATCATTATCTCCATCTTTTTCTTTTATTGTGAGTACATATACTCCTCTTTTTAAGACATTATTTGGATTGTAAAATATTCCTTTTTCTCCCCAACTCTCTACTAAAATTGTATCTTTTAAATTTTCAAGACAATACTTTAATATTTCTTCTGCTTCCATAATTGTTACCTTTCAAAATTGTAATTTTTTACTTAAAATATATTCATTAAATTGTCAGATTTAGATATTCCCCTCAAAGTTTTCTCGTTCCTCATAACTTTTAGATAAACAAATTCTTCCGTCAATCATATTATATTCGTCGACTACATTATCTACATCTCCAGTAAATCCTGATTTAAGTATCTCTATCTTTTCCATAAAATAAGGTATTAACTTAATAAAAGCATTAATTGTTTCTAATCCATAATTAATGTAACACTTAAAATCCCATTCTCCTGTATCTTTATTATACTTTGAATAACTTTCGCAATCAGCATATGCACCATTTGGAATAAAATTTGCTCTTTCGATTTTAGAAAACTCTTTAAATTTTATATCCTTTGACTTTTTCCATTCGCCATATTCTTCTATCTTTTTTATTTCATCTCTAAACTCTTTTTTTACTACTCCCTTAACTCTTAATCCTACATATAATCCCATTTTTCCTCCTTTACGAATTGTAAGTTATCAATTACATTAGGTTCAAGAAATGCCCTACAACTCCAATAATACTTCCTAAAATGATAGACATAATTGTCATTGCTATTGGGCTTTTTTTATCTTCTTTTGCTACTAGAATAATTATTGGAATAGCCATAAGTATAGAAACAACTCCACCTCTTAACCACCACAAATTTTCAAACCAATTAATCCCAAAGATAACAAAAGGAACTATTAAATAATATACAAATGCTGATAGTGTTGAGTATTTATCAACTTTCATTTTAATCATTGGCAATACATCTATTACTCCTGCAACTATTCCAATTAATAATGTTAATAAGAAATTCATTTATTTCACCTCCCTTTTATATATTTGATTACAAGATTTACAAGTAATTTTCATTTCATAACTATTCACTTTTTTATCCAGTATTGTAATTAAAGGCTCACTATCTTTAGAACAACAAAATCTATTTTTTAGGATGATTAACTCATCGTTACATTCTTTCCCTATCTTGCTATCTTCAAAATCTATTATTATATTTCCTTGACTTCCACAGTTACATTTATATTTTAATTCTAATCTATCATAAGTTGAATAACATAAATAACCTATATTTTCATTACATTTATCACAATACATCCAACCTCCATAATTAGTTGCTAGTCTTGTATTTACTAATTCTTTATTTTTTAATATTCTTGCCATAACTTTATTCCCCTTCAAATTGACTATCTAATTTTTGTCAAGTCCTTTTTTATAAATTTATTATATTATTTTTTTGTATGGCAAACAAGCGAAAATGATATATTTTTTAAAAAAGTCTATCTTTTTCACTTCTTTTATGATAAAATTCAATTATGATTAGTTTTCTAAGAATTGTTTATTATTTTTGCACATAGAATATAACATTCTTAGAATTTTTGTAGAACAAGCAGTTAGGCTTTCGTAGAAGTGTTTGCCTTCTGCTTTTTTATTTTGGTAATAAATATATACTGGATGTTCTGGATAATTTGAAGCTCCTAATTTTACTACCATTTGGCTACAATTAAATAATATATATCTTGCATATTTGTTTCCTCTTTTTGATATTGCTCCTTTCACATTTATACTTTTTCCAGATTGCTTTATTGTTGGGTCAAGTCCACAAAAAGCTATTATTTCTTTTGGACTATCAAACCTTGTTATATCTCCTAATTCTCCAAGTATTTCAGCTGTTAATATTTCGCCGATTCCATAAAATGAATTTATTATTTTAAAATATGGAGATTGCTTTGCTGTTTCTATCATTTTATCTCTCAATTCATTTATGATATTGTTATTATTTTGTACTATTTTAGCCATATCCGAAAGGTTTTTTGTGTCTTCGTGTTCTTTATCAACTCCAGGATAAGAGTTAGTTGAAGCTATTTTTATTGTTTCTGCTAGTCTTTTATAAAAGTTTAAATTTCTTCCATTAGTCTTATATAAATTGTTATACAATGCATCAATTCGCTTCTCTTTCACTATTTCTGCATGTGGAAATTCTTTGATAAAATTCAATGCTGTATCATCATAAATTCTTGTTGATTTAAAGATTTTCTCTAGTTCTGGAAAGCATATATTTATTAATCTCTTGTATCTATTTTTACAACTAACATTATTCTGTAGCAAATAAAAATATTGTCTTGTCATTGCTTTTAAATCAGCATATAAATCCTTTTTAGATAAATCGTGATATTCTACTTCATTTACAAAGAATAACTTTGCTAATCTATAACAATCTTCTTTGTCTGTTTTAGTTTTTCTGATGGTGTCATAATTATTTTTAGTTGTTAAACTATTGATAACTAAAGTATTAAAACCATTTTCCTTAAAATATCTTTCTACTGGTAAATGATATGTACCTGTTGATTCCATAAATACTGTTAGATTTTGTGGATTAATTTCTTTTATTTTTTCTTTTACTTTCTCAAACTCTTCTAAATTATGCTTTATTTCTTTTGTATCAATAAGTATCTCTCCATCACTATTCATAAGCATTATCATACTTTTATTTTTTGCAACATCTACGCTTAATACTGTTTTCAAAATTATTCACCTACTTTCTTTTTGAATCTAAGTCTTTTACCTCTACTATTATTTCATCAGGCTTGTTATATAGAGTCGAAATCGCCCTCACTATCTAAAACTAAATTAATAATAGGAATAAAAGTCGAACTGTCAATTTGGTAGATTCTAAGACCTCTGTAATTTGATGTTCTAACTTAAATTCTTTGTAAATAATTTTACAACCAAAAAAATTAGATGTAAACTCATTTATTTACATCTAACAGTATACCTGTAATTTGTCAAGATAATTATAACACAAAAGACAGACATTTCAAAACTATCTGTCTTATTATTTATTTAATTAAGCATATTCATATTTTTTCTTATTTCTAATTATTAATACCGAACTTACAATTAATGCTAATATTTCTGCTACTACTACTGCAAACCATATTCCATTAAGACCGAATAAAATAGGTAACACTAATATCACTATCACTTGAAATACTAAAGTTCTTACAAACGAAATCATAGCAGATACTAATCCATTATTTAATGCTGTAAAGAAAGATGAAGCAAATATATTAAAACCACTAATAATAAATGAAAGAGAGAATATTCTAATAGCATTTGTAGTCATTTCAAGTAAATTATTATCATAACTTACAAAAACACTTGCTAATAATTTTGCTAAAATTTCGGCACATATTGTCATAACTACTGATGTTATTCCTAATAATATAATGCTCTGTTTTAATAAAGTTTTTAATTCTTCTTTATTTTCTGCCCCATAATGATAGCTTATAATTGGTGCTGAACCTATGGAATATCCAATATATGTACCAGAAAATATAAAAGATATATACATAATTACTCCATAAGCTACCACTCCATCTGCCCCTGCAAATTTCATTAACTGCATATTGTATAACATATTTACCAAACTTGTTGAAACATTTGTCAACATTTCAGAAGATCCATTTATGCAAGTTTGTAATAATGCTTTTTTGTCAAACTTTGCTTTTGTTATTCTTAAAGGGGTATCATTTTTACGGATAAAATAAACAAGTGGAATCATTCCCCCAACAACTTGACTAAGTGCTGTTGCAAATGCTGCTCCAAATACTCCCCACTTAAAAATATATATAAATAGGAAATCTAATATCATATTTGTAATTCCCGCCATAATAGATATTTTTAGTCCCATTTGTGGCTTTTCTGCAACTACAAGAAAACTTTGAAAACTATTCTGTAATAAAAATGGTATTAACGATACAAGTAGAACTCTACTATAAGTAACACAATATTCTAGCATATCTCCTTCAGCACCTAATAATTTTGAAATAGGTCTAATAAATATTAAGCCAACTATTGTTAATATAAATCCTACGATGACAAGAAAATAATTTAACATTGAAAAATATCCATTTGCTTTTTCTTTTTTTCCTTCTCCTATTGTTTTTGATACTAATGCACTTCCACCAGTACCAACCATAAATCCTATTGTTCCTAAAATCATTAAAACTGGCATAATTAAATTTACTGATGCAAAAGCATCACTTCCTACACAATTCGATATGAATATTCCATCTACTACTCCATAAATTGATGTAAATATCATCATAATAATTGTAGGCATTGTAAATTTTATTAATTTTTTATAATTAAAATGTTCTGATAACTGTATTTTCATTTCCTATTTACCTCCAAACCAATCTTCTATATACTCTGCTAGTGGTGGAATAATAGCTTTTATTTCTACATTTGTTGTATTTATGCAAAGATGATAATTTCTTTTATCTCCCCATTCTTCATTTGATATAACTTTATGAAAATTTTTTCTTGCATTATTTATTGAAGTTATTTTCTTTTCCATCTCTTTATTTGTAATCTTTTCATCTTCTTTTGCTTTTTTATGGCAACGGTTAATTTTTGATTCCATATCTGCATATACAAATATATTCATTGTATTGTAATCTTTTAGTATAGCATTTGCACCTCTACCTACGATGATACAGTTTCCTTTTTCTGCTATTTTTTTTAAGACTTTTGTTTGAGCTACTAATATCTCTGTTTGATTGCTTTGCACACCTGAATATATAGCAAATGACTTCGCAAATTGAAATGAATAGGGATAAATCCCTTTTTCGGAAATATTTTGTATATATTCTTCTGACATTCCTGTTTCTTTTGCTATCTCATTTATGATTTCTTTGTCATAGTATCCCAAACCTAATTCATCTGCTAATCTTTTTCCAACTTCTCTACCTCCACTTCCAAATTCTCTACTAATTGTTACAATCTTATTCATATAAAAACCTCCTTTTAGGGCAAAAAAATAGCCCCATTATTTTAATAAATAACCGAGCTCACTCGACATCTTATCGACAGCACTTTATTACAGTAAAGTGTAGTGTTACGACACTCTGTCCTCCGATGACCTATATTCAGCAATATATTTTACTAAATTATCATATTTTTGTCAACACTTTTGGAATAATTTTTTATATAATTTTCCTTCACAAAATTATAATTATTTTTTAATTTCAGCGGTAAATTACTACAAATCTTTCATAATCCTAAATTGTAAGTTGTACTACAATTTTTTCAATTTAATTCTTGCTCTTACTAACTCATTTTCTTCAAATCTTATTACAAAATCTATTTTATTTTCATAATCTTTTCTGTAAATATCTAATATCTGTCCCTCTTTGCTTTCATTTATATAGTTAATTTCAAAGTCAGTAATCATATTATTTTCAAAAATTTCTGAATTTATCATATTCATTATAAATCTTACATAACTAACATTATTTGTATGTTTTGAATAATCTGTATCATTATAATAGACTTCTCTTTTGCCTACAATATTTTCTTGTTCAAAATTATTATTAAGTTTTTCAAAATCTTCTTCTATTATTGGCTCTGCTATTTCTAAATTTAATGGGAATCTTATTGTTTCTATTTTTCTTACTTTTCTCGTTGTTAAATCAATAGGACAACTTTCCTGTTTTGCAATAAACAAAACATTTCCTATCTCATCCTCAACTTTAGTATTATTTTGCACTCTTATTTTAGATTTACTAGTAATAAAGGATGTCGCTTGTACTTTCTGTTTCCAAATTGGATATTTTTCAAAATGTATCTTTAATTTTGTTAATACCCATACTGCATTATTTTCGTCTTTTATTTTTATATTATCTGTTTCAAGATGTTCAAACAATTCTGTTACCATATCTTGTATAATTGTTGCACAGCCAACCAAACTTAAATTTAGATTTCTATCAACACTTGTATATCCTACTTTATATTCATTTTTGTATTCGTTTTTCACTTTTTATCTCCCCTACAACTTACTATTTTGTGTTATGATTATACAATAAAAACAAAGTAATTGCAATTTATTATCTGTATCTTGATGTCAATGCTTACAATCTTTACCATTTTTTATAATATTTTTCCTCTTTCATCTTTAAATAATATCTTTTATATCCATTTTACATATACAAGTGAAACGATTTCTTGATATTGAGTATAAATATGTTAGCCTACTGCAATTTAGGTAAGCCATTATATTTTCAATGCTTGCCCCTAATGGCCAAGAAACATATTTATAGAGGCTCAATGTCAAGAATGTATAAAGTAAAATATCTATTTATTTTTTCTTTTTATTACTATACTTTGTCCATCTATCTTTATTTCAGCATCTTTATTTTCTTCATTGATCCCTATTCGTTCAAGCATGTCTTTGGGAATTGCTACTGTTGGACCTGTATTTTTATGAAATTGTACTTTCCTGCTTATTGTCTTTTTTTCTATTCTTCTGCTTTTTCTTAATTTATGATTACTGTTTGCATTGAGTATCGCATTTACTCTTTGCCTACTAATATTTAATAGTGATCCAATCTCTTTTTGAGTTAAATTCTCTTCGTAATATGAGAAGTTCACCCTACTTTTTAGTTCTTCTTTTTTGTTCATAAAGTTCACCTAACCTATATAAAATAAGGATTTATTGCATTTTTACTTATTTCAAAAATGCTAGAATTATTGTAGCATTTTGTACTACTGTTTGTCAACTTTTTACTTATGAAATTCACAAGACATACTTGTTTTTAGTCATTTTTGTTAAATTTATTGATTTCTTTGCTCCAATTATTATCAAATGTAACAAGTTTAATTTGTAAAAATTATTTTTTTGGCAGAAATAGACCACACAAATTTTTGTATATAAACTAAGTGCATTTTTTGTTTTATGTAACCAGTATTATATACAACTAAGAGTAGTGTATAAATTTTCTAAATCCATTGATTTTTCAATAATATTTGAGATTATTTTAACATCTTTTTGTTCTTATTTTTACAATTTCTGACATAAAAAAGTAGCCAATAGGGGAGTATTTTTTACTCCAAAATTGACTATTTTTTGTCTCATTTTTTATCTATTTTACCCAAATTTGTTGAAATTGGTTGAAATGATTGCACCAAAATTGCTCCAAAACTGTTTTTAAAAATTACCCCTGCCTTGTGGCTCTAAGGTTTGAGGAAATTATATTATGCCATTTACTATGTCCTGACATCTTTCATTCCTCCTTCTTATTTTCTTACAGCCATCTATGATTGCTGTATTTTTATATTTTATATTTTTACTCTTATAAAAAACGAAGTTATGCGGGTTTGCGGGCACAAATTTAAAACGATTACGCTCAAATTGTGCTAAAATTTCGTGTTTTACTTTATGTAAATTTATTATTTTCACAACTCTTACTTGTAAAAATAAGCTTTACAAATTTAGCTTGTATTATATTATCACATTTTTTTCTTTTTGTGTAGCATATTTCAAGATTTTTTTAATTTATCTCTCATTTTTGATTTTTTAGTCTATTTGTACAAGTCAAGTTATATTATCTTTTTAATATTATGCCATTTAATTCTTAGTAGACATGTATATTTTGCAGCCATTTTTCATTTTTAGCACTTAAACTTAACATTTTATTTTTTATAGTACAATTTACTAATTTTTGTTATGGTTATCTATCCTACTTATATTAATTTGTATTAAAATTAATATTTTATTATGGTACATAAAATTCTAATGATTTTTTAAGGCTAGTAGATTTTACAATGTCATCTTCATCAAAATTAACAAATAATACATAATAATGCAATTTTCTCCATAAGTCGTAATGCTTTACAAATATAACTTCTTTCATTAAAGTTCCTGCATTATATAAATAGATATTTTCTGATTTTTTTATTCTACCTGGCTTTCCTAATTTATTTTCAACTTCTTCTTTTGTCAATCCTATAATACTTTTGCTATCGTTTACTTGCTTCATTTTAGAATAATATTTACTCGGTTCATCAATAAATTTTATCGTAGTTATAAATAATAAAAATGTACAAAGTAAAATAATTATAACTATCAAGATTCTTGAAATTATATCTATTGATTTTCTTGTTAATACAAATATTATACTTGATAAAACCAAAATAAATGGTCCTACATATATCATAAATATGATTAGTGCTACTACAAATAAAAGTACATTTACCAACATTATTATTGCTCCTTCTTCATCAATTATATAATAATTATTAGAATCATATTTCCCAGATTCTGAATAAAATTCTTTTGTAATAGGATTAATTACATCTCCAACCGCATTTTAGTAGTTCTTCGTTTATTAAATGATACAATGATGTAAATATTGGTCGTTTTTCATTTCTTGATTTGTCTGCTATTCTTGCTAGTTTTGTTTCCATTATTCCTCCTGTCCCTGAGTACAGATAATGTTTCCGTAGTCAAGACCGTTATTACGTAAGCCCCTTCGCTCCATTTCCATTACAGAAACTTCCCCACTACTATGAGCTTATCGATTAACAATTATTCAAATGTTGCATTCCGTGGTAAGTAGCACGTTTGCCTTTTAATTGGTAACATTTCGGGGCTGAATTGCCTTTTAACCCTACTTTCTCGCTGTTTACGCTTTACTCATAACATTACTGTCATAAGCACAAAACTCGCTACTGGTGGTTTGGTTAGACCTTAACCAGACGGGATTTCCACCCACTAGATTACTTACCCTTTGCCAGGCGCACACTTACTATTTGCCCTGGTATTTATATTTCTAAGGTCGCTCTTGTATTCTAGTAGATTTCACTTTATCTGTTTCTTCAAAATTTATATAAAGTACATAATGCCTTTTCGTAGTCCAAAAATTACGATATCCAAAAATTAATCCTTCATATACATTCCCTGCATTATACATATAAACTTTGTCACTATATGTATATATTTCTACAGGTTCTCCTAGTAGTTCAACAACTTCATCTTTCGATAATCCTACAAGGCTATTATTTATATCAATTTCATACATTTTTATATATTGTTCATCTGGTCGTTCTTTTCCAGAAGTTACTTCGCTAAATATCATATATATACTAAAACCAATTATAATTGCTAAAATAACCCCTATCCATTTTAATCTTTTCTTCATAAATCCCCTTCTACAACATTACTATTTGTTTGTTACAATAATATCATAATTATATTTAATTATGATAAATATAGTCATTATAATCGTAACAATAAATAAAATTATCCATATAATAACTAATGGAAAACCGAAAGCTATATAAAGAAATAATGTACTTTTAAATGCAGATATTCCATAGACCATTTGAGTTCCTTGTAATGCTATATTTGTTCCATTTTCATAACTATACATACATTTATTAAATATCAATATTGTTGGAATTATTACTAAAACCCACATTATTATTGTAATTATCACAAATATTATTTTTTTATTCATTTTCTTTTATTCCTATTTCACTATCATTAATAACTTCTATTTATTTTAATTTTAGTTCATCTAATGGCTTATTTAACTTTTTATTTAAGCTAAATTTTTTATTATAACAACTTCATTATTCCATAAGTTATAAATGGACTTGCATATATTGTTATATATATTAAAGTTATCCAAGGTTGATAATCAATATAAAACTCTTTAAATGTTAAAGACCATGGATGTTTTATTAAAACCCATCCAATCAGATCAAATACTACTGTTATTGTTCCCCAAATAATTGAGGTTGTTATAACATTTGATAAAGTTATTGTTTCTAATCCATTAAAATAAAAGTATGCAAATATAGTAAATATAACGATATTATATAAAGGATGCCAAGGTTTTGTTTTTTCATATCCTTCTCCCATACCTGGACTATTTTTCATTGATTTCATATGTAATACTACAATATTAAAAATTGTATGTAATATTCCTATACTTGTAACTACAAAATATGCTATCCAATACCATAACATTAAAAATTTAAAATTCTCCATTTTATAATTTCTCCAATCTGACTTTATTATTGTAAGTTGCAAATATCTTTAACTATATTTGATTTTTAATCTCTAATAATTTTAAACTTACTAAAATTTATACCAATATTATCATTACTAATAAAACTATTCCTATTATTATAAATGAATATCCCATAATTTTACTTACTTTTCTATAAGATTTCTCACTTTTAGGAGTTGGATGAAAAATCGTTTTAGAAACATCATAACTCATTTTAGGAATATAATTTCCTATAATTATAAATAATATTCCTAAAATTAAACATACACTTTTTCCAACATATACTGTGCTTCCTAGTGAAACTTCTACCATAATAATATATAACAAAAAAGTTACAATTGGAATAAACCATTCCATTATTTTTACAATTCTAGGCTTTTTAATATTTTCTAACTTATTTACTTTTTCTGTAAATATAATACATATTGCTTGAACAATAGCCATTATGCTTGGTATTCCAAATAATGCAAAGTTCTTTGATGCATAGTTATCAGCTACATTATTTATTGAAAAATGAATTGGCATTTGATCTGGTAATTTGTTCTTCAAAAACAGAACTATTTAATTCATAAAATATAAAATTTTTCTCTCTTGTTTCAGTTATCAAATTTGCTTTCTTTAATTGTGATAAATGATATGAAACTGTTGCTCCAGTTAAATTAAATTTTTCTGATATCTCCCCTGCTGATTTTCTTTCTTCTTTTAACATCTCTAATATATCCCTTCTAACGGAATCCGATATAGCTTTCAACGTTTCTGACATACCCATATTTATCACTCCTTTCAAGTATTTAGAAATATTTTTAAATAGCTTATAACATTTTTACACTTAAAAAGTCAACAAGTATTTAGATTTTTTTCTAAATACTTGTATTCTTGTGTTACTCATTTTCTTTATTATAAGTTATACTTTTCCATGTTCACTTTATATAATTACAATACATATTACACAATATATTATTACCTTAATTATATTTTTTGCTAATATATCATAATTTACCAATTTTATGCCTACATCATTTAGTTTATCATATTGTTCTATTATTTCATCACATTCTTCTTTTGAACATACATTATTTTCTTCTATATATTCTTTTGCTAAATATCTTGCTTTAGTCATTGCTTCTGTTTCTAACATACTTCTTATAAAATAGTGTACTAACCCTAATAGTATTAATATATTTAGATATACTTGTGGATTTTTTATTATTTTTAGTATTGTTAGTACTGATATGGTTAGAAAATACAGTACATATATATTTGTATATATAAAATTAAACCATAACATCCTTTTGCTTTGTATAGAATGTATACATTCATGTGCTATTGTTTGTACTCGTGTAAAGCTATTTTTTATATTGGCTATTGTTATTGTATCTCCCACTACAACATATAAACTTGTTTTTGATTCATTATCTTCTTTTACTTTTACTGTGGAATTATTTAACTTTTTTAAAATACTATTACATATTTCTAAATTACTAGGAAATTCCTTTGTACGTTCATCTAATTTCTTATTTTCACCTATTAATTTTACTTTTTTTATATTTAACTTAATTATATATGCTAGAATCAGCAGTAATACTATACTAATTACTACTATTGCTATATATTCCATAATATCTCCTCTTATTCTTCTTTTGTAGTTTATATTTAAAAATCACATAAAATTTATTTTAAAATATCTTGAACTGCTTCTCCTATTAATTTATTTACATCAGCCAGAATTACGTTAAATTTTAATTCTGCTTCAAAATATTTTTTCATAGTTTCGTTTTGTATAAGTTCTAAATATAAATTTTGCATATCTTGTGCTTTTTGCTCATCTTGTTTATTTCCTTGTATAGTTGCTATTTGTAATTCATATCTTGCTTTTTCAAAATTTTCTAATTTCTCTTTTAGTTCTAAATTATTTTTAACTTCTTCTTTTAATTTTTTATAATTAGTATATTCTTCTGATGTCTTTAACTCATAAGCTAATTTATTTGCTGTATCATATATATTCATATTAACCTCCACCACTGTATATTAAGCATATGCTTGTCTTTTTCTAAAGCTTAACAAGCTTGTAATTTCTGCTTCTGTATTTTTTGCTTTCTTAGTTTTCTTAGCTTTTTCTTGCATAATTTGATTTTTCTGCCTTTGTGCCATTGTTTGACATATCGCTTTTTGATATGTAAAGTGTGTATCTTGTGCAATTTTTGCCCAGTTGTATTCATTTTTAACCTTTGATTTTGCTTTTTTTACAACATTATCTCTTAATTGTGGATTATATAATAGTGCAAGTATTGAATCTGCTAATGAATTAGGATTTCCTGCATAACTTTTCATTCCATCTACCCCATGTTGTACTATTTCATTTAATCCTCCTATATCTGAAACTACTACTGGTGTTCCAGATAGCATTGCCTCTAAGGCTACTATTCCAAATGGCTCATATGTACTTGGAAATACAGATATATCAGCACATTTATACATTTTACATACTTGTTTTGCATCCATATATCCTGTAAAATACACTTTATTTGATATTCCCATTGCATTTACTTGTGCTTTTAATTCATCTGTCATTCCACCTTTTCCTGCAATAATAAGCTTGGAATCGTTGTATCCTGATAGTATTTTGGGCATTGCAGATATTAGGTGTTGTATTCCTTTTTCATATACAAGCCTTCCCATAAATAATATTATTTTTTCATTATCTGCTGCATACTGTCTTCTAAAATCGTAATCTCTTTCTACAGAGTTAAACATATTTATATTTATTCCATTTGGTACTACATTTATTTTTTCAAATGGTAAACCAAATAAAGATTGTAATTCTCTTTTCATATAATTACTATTTACTATTACTTCTGTCGATTCATATGTTAACATCCATTCTGTATCATTTATATATCTTTGAACCTCATCATGTATTCCAGAATTTCTTCCACTTTCTGTTGCATGTATTGTAGATACTATTGGTATATCATAGGAATTTTTTAGCGTTTTTGCAGCATATGCTACTAACCAATCATGTGCATGTATTACATCAAATGTTCCATTTTTTGCTATTATTTCATTTGCTTTTGCTATCAAATTAAAATTCATTTGCATAACCCAATCTATAAAATTATTTGGATTTATCATAAAATTGTCTACTCTATATACTTGTACTCCTTTGTCATCTTCATAGTATGGAACATTTCCTTCTTTATATGTAACTACTGTTACTTCATGCCCATCTTTTATTAGTCTTTTAGATAAATCATTAACTACTCTTGCTATTCCGCCTACTATTCTTGGTGGATATTCCCATGTTAACATTAATATTTTCATTGGCACATGCGCCCCTTCCTCGACAATTTTCTTTAGTTGTTTACTTCTTTGTATATTTTATACAACTTTTCTACAATTGTAAATATGTTTTTAATAAATATTCTAAATAATTTCTATATTTTTTTGTAATCCTACTGAATATATATACATTTTACTTACTTTTTTGTTTAGTGCTTCTTCTAATGCTCGTTTATATAATAATAATTGTTCTTTGTATTTACTTACTAATTCTTGCTCTTTTCCATTTTCTACATAGTCTGTTTTATAATCTACTAATATTAGTTCCCCTTGTTTATTTATGTAATATAAATCTATAATTCCTTGTACTAATATGTCATATTCTACATCTTTTGTATATATCTCTTTTGCTGGTATATTTATATAAAATGCTTTTTCTTTGCATATCTGTCTTGCTTGTTTTAGTTCTTGCCATAAAGTAGATTTTGTATACTTTAATATTGCATCTACGTCTATACTTTCTTCTTCTTGTTTTGTTATTATTTCGTTTTTACTAAGTTCTTTTACAATACCTTGTATTTTTTCATAGTTATATTCTTCTTTTTCATTTAATTTTTGAATACATAAATGTATTAATGTTCCTTTTTTAGCACTTGTTATTTTTAATTGTTCACTTAAAAATTTAGGTGCACTCATATTTGCTTTTATATCTTTTTTTTCTGATGTTTTAATAGTATTGGTAATTTCTTTTTTTAGTTCCTTTATTTTAGTTACAGATGTTTTTGTTGGTATTGTTGATGCTAAAGTATCTTTATATTCCCAATTCAATAATGCTTTTATTTTTTCATTTCTTTCTTTTTTATTTTTAAACATTTTTTCTTGCAATTTTTTCGTTTCTTCTTTTTCATCATTCTTTAAACTTGCTATAAATTCATCTTTTTCTATTATATCTACTTCTAATATATCTTTTATTTCATTCTTATTTTTCAAATATACTAATTGCAACCAATCTAGATATGTTTTATATTTTTTTACTATATTAAAGTTTATATTTTCTTCTTCATACATATTTAGTAAATCTTCTTTTTCTTTTATCTCCTTTTTAATATCTTTTGAAAGACCTGTTATTATTAATTTCTCTTTTGCTCTTGTAAGTGCTACATATAATATTCTCATTTCTTCTGAAATTGTTTCTATTTTAGATTTATAGCTTATTGTCTCTTTTGCAAGTGTATTGTATTCTATTCGCCTTTCGTAATTTATATATTTAGGTCCTAAACCTATATCTTGATGGAGTAATATATTTTCATTCAAATCCATTAAATTAAATTGTTTTTTTGTTGCACATAAAAATACTACTGGAAACTCTAATCCTTTACTCTTGTGTATACTCATTATTCTTATTACATCTTCATTTTCCCCAATTAGTTTTGCTGAATCCATATCTGTATTAGTTGTTTTTAATTTATCTATAAAATTAATAAAGTTAAATAATCCCTTAAAACTGGCTGTTTCATATTGTTTAGCTTTATCAAACAACATCTTTAGATTAGCTTGTCGTAATATTCCATTTGGCATTAAACTAACATAATTATAATACCCTGTATCTAGATATATTTGCCAAATTAACTCATCTAAAGATAAATATTCTTGTTTTCTTCTCCATATTTCTAGATTTTCTAAAAAATTATTTATTCTTTCTTTTAAATCATCTTCTACATTATCTTTAGCATCTAACAGTACTTCATAAAAACTTTTTGTATTAGTAGTTTTAGAATTTACTTTTATATGTATTAAATCATTATCATCAAATCCACCAATTGATGAACGTAATACTGTAACTAATGGAATATCTTGTCTTGGATTATCTATTATTTTTAGTAAACTCAGAATTGTTTGTATTTCTACTGACTCTAAGTATTGCGAACCTGTATCACTAAATACTGGCAAATTTAAATTAGATATTTCTTTTTCATAAATTGGTGCTAAATTTTGGGTTGAACGTAATAAAATTACTATATCTTTGTATGTTATGTTTCTATATCCTTTGTCTTTATCATATACTTTATATTTACTTTGTATTAAATTACGTATCTTATTTGCTACAAATTTTGCCTCTATTACAACATCTTCTATTCTTTCTACTTGTTCTTCATCTTCATCATCCTCTATATTTTGTTTTAAATCTATAATGTGTAACTCTGTTTTTAAATTTGTATCTTTACTTGTTTCTTCATAGTTTGCACCTAAATTTAAGAATTCATTTTCGTTATAATCTATATCTCCTAATTTTTTACTCATTATATTTTTAAATACCATATTTGTAATGTCTAATATATTTTGTCTACTTCTAAAGTTTTTAAATAATTGAATTTTTAGTGAATCTTCCTCTTTCTTATCTTGCTTTAGCTTATATGTTTCATATTTAGATATAAATAATTCTGGTCTTGCTTGCCTAAACTTATATATACTTTGTTTTACATCTCCTACCATAAATATATTATTCCCATTTGATATTGTAGATAGTATATATTCTTGTACTAAATTACTATCTTGGTATTCATCTATTGCTATTTCACAAAATTTTTCTTTATATCTTTTAGCTACATCTGTTGCAACAAATTCATCATTTTCATCTTTTTTTACTAATATATCTAATGCAAAATGTTCTATATCATTAAAATCTATAATATTTTTCTCTTTTTTCTTTTTAATAAATTCTTTTTGAAATTGTAATATCAAATCCTTTAATGGTTCTAAAATTTTATACATTTCATATATATCTTCATTTGCATTTTTTGAATCATATATTAATATTCTATCTTTTATTTTATTAAACTTCTTCTTAACTAAATCTCTTTTTTCTTTTGCTATTTCTTTTTGTTCTAATGTTATTTTCCTATCTACAGGCCATTTTTCAAATTTGAAATTTTGTGCTAGATTATACACTTTATCCCATAAATCTAAATTTGCATATATTAATTCTAATTGTTCTAAATCAGTACAAATTATTTTATAAAATTTGTCTAATTCAATATATTTGCTTAGATCCCTTTTTATACTTTTTAGTTCTGCAATACATGAATACAGCTCATCATTAAAAGCTTCTAATAATATATTACCCCATTTTGTTTTTGCAAAATCACATTTCGTATCTGTTGTTTTAAATTCTTCTACTGCATCTTCTAACCATTTTTGTGGAAATGGACTACTTTGTATATATCTATAAATTCTTAATATAATATCTTTTAAAGGTTCATCTCCTCTATATCCTGTATATGTATTTATTAGTTTTAAAAATTCAGCATCTTCATTCAAATATTTATCTTCAAAAATCTCTTCTAAAACTTCTTGTTTTAGCAATTCTATTTCTGCTTGTTCTGCTATTCTAAAATTTGGAGCTACATCTATTTCATAAAAATTATTTCTTATTACATCTAAACAAAATGAATGTATTGTACAAATATTAGATTTTGCCATTAAAACTGTTTGTCGTATCATTTGTTCATCATCTGGATTTTCTTCTAATCTTTTATATATAGCATCTAATATACGTTGTCGCATTTCAGATGCTGCTGCATTTGTAAATGTAACAACCAATATTTTATCTATATCAATCTTTTCATTTACAATTTTGCTTATAATTCGTTCAACCAAAACTGCTGTTTTACCACTTCCGTGCAGCTGCTGCAACAAGTATGTTAGAGTCCTTTTCATTTATAGCTTGTAATTGTTCATTTGTCCATTTCACTTTACTCATCTTCTTACTCCTTTTTTTATTATATTGGTATTATATAATATAGTATATAATATAACAATACATTCTCAATTTTTTAATAAAGCTATTGTTAGTATTACTCACCATGTTTTTTGCACATAAAAAAAGATAGATGTAAAATTCTTACATTTATCTTTTTATGGAATTTTTATGTTAAACGTTTAGTTAGAAGCCCATCTTACCATTTTTATATCTTTATATTTGTTTAAAACTTCTCTATATTTTTGGTATTCTTCCTCCCAAAGTAGCTCTGGTACTTTTTCAAAAGCATTAAATACTTTTTCTGCTTCCATTAAAAATATTATTTGCTCTTGTGGGCTTAATTTATTTCTATTTTTTGTATATATGTACAATTCATCTAATAATTCATTTGCTTTAATAAAAGTCCAAAAATCTTTTACATTCATTCCAGATAGTTTTATTTGCATTATTGAAAATGCTACTAATCCAAATATTACAAATACTAAAATATATATTAATGTTGCTATTTCCATTACAACCACCTTCTTTTGAATTTTGCAAATTTTCTTTGATGCTAAAATAATTATAGCATATGATTACAATTATTGCAAATTTTACATCCTTTTACCATTTTTCATTATTTTGTATTTATACTTGATTATATATCTTATTGTTTACTTAAGCATTTCTATTGCTTTTTGTAGTTGTGTATCCTCTTCTTCTTTTATTTCTGGCTTATTTTCTAAATCTGCATCTAATTGTACTTCTTCATCTGGTTGTATTCCAACTCCATTTATTTTATTTCTTTTTGGTGTATAGTATTCTTGTGTTGTTATTTTTAATCCACTTCCATCTTTTAGTGAAAATAATTCTTGTATAACACCTTTTCCATATGTCTTTGTTCCTACTGTTCTTGCTTTATTATTTTCTTTTAAAGCTCCTGCTAAAATTTCAGATGCACTTGCCGTACTTTCATTTGTTAATATTACTATTGGTACCTCTATAATTGGTGCTTTTTTGGCTTTACTTATTTCTTCATTTTTGTTTTTATCTACTGTAATTAGTAGAGTATCTCCCTTATTAATCATCAAATCTGCAATTTCTAGGGCTTCATCAACAATTCCACCGCCATTGTTTCTTATATCTATTATTAAAGATTTTATATTTTTACTTTTTAATTCTTTTAAATTATCTTCAAACTCTTCACTACATCCATCATCAAAAGTATTAAATTTTATATAACCTATATTATCATTTATAACTTTATTCTCTACATGATTTACTTTTACATTCTCTCTTTTTATTTCAAAATCTAATGTTTTATCCCCTCTTAGTACTTCTAACTTTACTTTAGTTCCTGGCTCTCCTTTTATTTTATTAGATGCTTCTGTTAACTGTTCTCCTGTATAGCTTATTCCATCTACTTTTGATATTATATCTCCAGATAATATTCCTGCTTTATATGCTGGTGAATCCTTTATTGGAGATATTACTGTTACTGTATTTTTTTGTATATCTTTTGTTAAATATACTCCAATACCTACAAAATTCCCCTCTACATCAATCGTAAATTCTTCCATTTCTTCTTTTGTTAAATATTGTGTATATGGATCATTTAAAGCTGCAATATAACCTTTAATAGCTCCATCTACCAAAGCTTCTTCTTCCACTTCTCCTAAGAATTTTTGATCTATTATTTTTCTAAATCCAGCTAATGTATTAGATATTCCTCCATCATTTCCTGAAACATATATGTACCTTCCTGTACTTCCCATATATTTATACATACACAATGTTGTAATCATAAAAGTAATTGTTGCAACCAATACAATTAACATTATAATTTTATAAATCTTTTGTCTTTTTTCTATATTCATAATCTCCTCCTAAATATTATTTAATATATTATACTACAAAAAAATTTTTATAGTATATTTTTTTAAATTTTTCACATAATATAAATAGGCTTTTAATAAAGTCTTTTGTTTCCTCTTACGTTTTAATATATAGAAAATTAGGACGCACATGTTCCTTCCGTCCTAATTTTCATTTTTTATGTAATATATGGTATTGGATTTACAGCTTTACCATTTATTCTTACTTCGAAATGAGCGTGTTTTCCTGTTGATGTTCCAGATGAACCAATTGCTAATACATTTTGTCCTCTTGTTACTTTTTGCCCTCTTGATACATAAATTGCTGAACCATGTCCATATAATGTAGATACTCCTCCACCATGATCTATAACAACACATTTTCCATATCCATCGCCACTGTCAGATGCTTTTATAACAATTCCATCATCTGCTGCAACAAATGGTGCTCCCCATGGTGCTCCACCTATATCTATACCATTATGCATTTTTGGAACTTTATATATTGGATGTATTCTCATTCCATAATTAGATGTTATTTTAGTATATCCTGGTACTGGCCATGCCATTACACCATTATATGTTATTGGTGTACCTCCATTATTTTTATTTGCTGCTTGTGCTTGTCTAATTTGTGCCTCTAAATCAGACATTTTAGCATCATATTCATCTATTTGTTTTTGTAAAGATTTTTCTTCTTCATTTAGTTTTTCTACTTCATTCTTTTTTTGTACTTTTGCATTTGTTAGTTTTACATTTTCTTTTTCTGCTTCTGCTTTTGCTATTTTTACTTCTGTTTTTTGTTTTTCTAACTCTGCTTTTGCACGTTCAATTTCTTCTTTTTCTCTACTAATTTGCTCTAATAATTCATTATCTGCTTTTGCAACTTTTCCTAATAAATAATAGCTAGAAATAAAGTTAGATAAACTAGTTGAATTTAATAAAACTTCTAAATATGTTGTTTTACCAGATTTATACTTTGCTACTAGTCTTTGTTCTAGTGCTTCTTGTTGTGCTTCTTGCCTACTAGTTGCTTCTTGTAGTTCTGCTTCTTTTGTTTTTATTGAACTTTCTAATTGTTTAACTTGATTTCTAAGTTTGTCCAATTCTTCTTGGCTTTGTGTGATTTGACTACTTAACTCTTCTATTTTAGATAAAGCATCACTTTTTTCTGCTTCGATTTCATCTTGTTTTTCTTCAAGTTCTTTTTTATCATTTTGTGCTTTATTTTGTTGATTTTTCAAATCATCAACAGTAGATGCATATGTATATAATGTCATACTACAACAAAATATTAATAATATTATACTTGTTAAAATTCTTTTTTTCATTTTCTTCCTCCATTTATACTTCTAGATATTTTCTCATAGAAATTGAACTTCCTACTACACCAATACCAATTCCTAATATAAAATAAACCATTAACATTAAAGTAAACATATCTGAGAAACTTACAAATTTTATTATTTCCATTTCTTTTACTATATCTAACTCCAACATTTTTGGAATTATTGCATTATAAGCTAGTCCTACAATTAAAATAGCTATTAATGCTGCTATTATCCCTATAATCATACCTTCTACAATAAATGGCCATCTAATAAAACTATTTGTTGCTCCTACATATTTCATAATTGATATTTCTTTTCTTCTTGCATGTACTGTTAATTTAATTGTATTCGAGATTATTACTAATGAAATAATTATTAATACAAGTAATAGTCCAAATGTAAATATTCGTATTCCTTTTGCAATAGATACTAGTTTTGTAACTACTTCATTAGCACTTTGTATACTATCTAAATCTTCTCCAACTATTTCTTTTATTTGTGATTGTACTTGTTCATTAAGTTGCAAATCTGTTAAAGTAATAATATATGAATCTGGAAAAGCATCTTCTGAAACTCCTTCTGTTGTAGATGCATATTCTTTTAATCCCTCTTTTAATTGTTCTATTGCTTCTGATTTAGAAATATATTGTAATGTATTTACTCCTGTTATTTCTTTTATTTGTTTTCCTATTTCTTCAACTCTACTACTTGATGTACTTACTTTTAAAAAAACCTGCATACCTTGTTCCATTTGTACTGCCTTCATTATGCTATTTATATTTTCACCTATTATAAAGAAAATTCCAAATACTATCATACATAAACACATAATTGTTAGGGCAGATATTGTAGATTTTTTATTTTTAAAAACGTTTCTAATTCCTTCGCCTATTAAATAACTAATAACATTATATTTCACTATCATACCCACCTTTACTATCATCTCTTATGATATTACCTTTTTCTATTTGAATTACTCTTTTTTTCATTCTATCTACTATGTCTTTTGCATGTGTTGCAACTATTACAGTTGTTCCTCGCATATTAATTTCATTAAGTAACATCATAATATCCCAAGCTGTATCTGGGTCTAAATTTCCTGTTGGTTCGTCTGCTATTAACATTGATGGATTATTTACTAATGCTCGTGCTAATGCGACTCTTTGTTGTTCTCCTCCTGATAATTCATTTGGATACATTTTTGCTTTACCACTTAGTCCTACTAATGCTAAAACCATTGGTACTTGTCTTCTTATATGCCTTGGTGTTGCTCTTACTATATACATTGCAAATGCTACATTTTCATATACTGTTTTATCTGGTAATAATCTAAAATCTTGAAAAACAATCCCCATGCTTCTACGTAAATATGGTACTCTACTTTGTTTTAAAAAAGTGGTATCTTTTCCATTTATTATTATATTGCCAGAAGTTGGTTCCTCTTCTTTTAATATTAGTTTTATTAAAGTTGATTTACCTGATCCTGATGAACCTACTAAAAATGCAAATTCACCTTTATCTATTTTAAAATTTGCATTATGTACAGCTTCTGTTCCTGTGCCATACTTTTTATTAACATTTCTAAATTCTATCATCTTTTACTCCTTATAATGTATAGTTAATTCACATTACATATATCCTTCTTAATCATAACAATAAATGCTTCTTATTGCAATACCAAATAACAAAAAAAACGATATATTTTAGAGTTTATTGTCTAATTTATATCGTTTTTCTTTACTTTTTTTATTTTTGTAAATTTTTTGTAAATTTTTATTTTTTATATCCTGTTTTATTTATAATCTTTTGACTAATTTCTTTTACCTTATCTGATGGCTCATAATCTACTTGATCATATATTTCTTCATGTAATTTCTTTACATTAGATTCTAACGTAATTGGTGGTCCATACCATACTCCTCCTATTGTTGCACCTTTTGTTTCATATGGCCACCCTGTACTATCTTTTATCTTATAACTAGCTATTTGAGGCAATAAAGACAAGATTTCTCCTCCCTCTATATTTGTATATATTTTTGGTAATAAAGTATCAGCTAATTTGTTTAATTTTGATATACTCATGCTCTTAACCTTACTAAAAACAGCCATCATAACATCTCTCATTCTTTCTGTTCTTTTATAATCTCCACCAGCTGTATATCTTATTCGTCCATAAGCAACTGCTTGAACTCCACTTAAATTTTGTTTTCCTGCTTTTGTAACATGGCTTGCATTTGTTTTTGTAACTTTAGAAGTTTCATCAATATAGCTATTTATATATTTTAATTCTGATTCTGTAATATCTATTGTTACTCCTCCTACTGCATCTACTATATCTACTACTGAATCAAAATTTACTGTAGCAAATTCTGTTATATTTAAGTCCAAATTTGTATTTAAAGTACTTATAGCAAGTTTTGCTCCACCATATGAATATGCATGTGTTACTTTATCTAGGTTTCTGCCTGTTAATTCTAAATATGTATCCCTATATACAGATGTCAAATTTACTTCTTTTTGTTTTTCATCTATTGTAACTAATATTATGCAATCACTTCTAGTTCCAGAAACTAATTCATTTCCTCTACTATCTACACCAAAAAGTGCAATTGTTCTATATCCATTTAGCTTGTTTGCAACACCTTCATTTATACTTATTTCACCTTCTTCAATTTCTACATAGTTCAATTTTCCAAGTTTATCTTTTACATACCAAACTCCAACACCTGCACTAACGCCTAATAGTATAATTATTATTGCTAATATTATTAAGATTACTCTTACAACAATTTTCTTTTTACTCTTATTTCCTTTGTTTCCCATATTTACACCTTCTCTTAACTAATTATATTTTTATATTATATATTTATTTTTTAATTTCTTCAACCAATTTAATAAAATTTTCACATTTTATCTGGCATTTCCATTCCTAGTAGTTGTGCACCTATTTTTAGAACTATATTTGTTGCATATGTTAAATATATTCTAGCATCTGCTATTTTTTTATCTTCAACTATTATTTTATTTTCGTTATAAAAACTACTATATGCATGTGCTAAATCTATAAGATATCTAGATATTATTGATGGTTCATTTTTACATGCTGCTATTTCTATTGTTTGTGTAAATGAATATATTAATTTGCATACTTCTACTGTACTATCTTGTAATAATAATTTAAAGTCTATATCTGTAATTTTAGGTATATATCCTACTTTGTTTAGTACACTATTAGTACGTACATATGTATATTGAATATATGGACCTGTTTCTCCATTAAAATTAAGTGCTGTTTCCCAATCAAATATTTCATCTTTAATTATACTACTTGCTAAATCATTAAATATTACAGCTCCTATACCAATTTTTTTAGCAATATCTTCTTTATCTTCTAAATCAGGATTTTTCTCATCTAGTATTTGTTTCACTCTTTGAATAGCCTCATTTAGTAATTCCTCTACTTTTATTACATTTCCTTCTCGTGTAGACATTTTTCCACTTTTTAGATGTACCATACCATATGGCACATGGATTAAATTGTTTGTGTATTTTTCATCTATTCCTAGTAATTTTGCAACTTCAAATACCTGTTTAAAATGTAAATTTTGCTCATATGCAACTATGTATAAGCATTTATCAAAATCATATGTTCTTGTTCTATACAAGATTGCTGCTAAATCTCTTGTTGCATAAATAGTTGAACCATCTGTTTTTTTTATTATACATGGTGGCATATTTTTATCACTTAAATCTATTATTTTAGCTCCTTGGGATTCTTCTAGTTTCCCTGTTTTTTCTAATATTTGTACTATTTCTTCTGTTTTATCAGAATAAAAAGCTTCTCCATTTAATGAATCAAACTTTATATTTAATAAATCATAAATTCTGTAAAATTCTTCTAAACTTAATTGTCTAAATTTCTCCCATAATTTAGTACAATATTCATCTCCTTGTTCTAATTTTTTAAAATTTTCTCTACAAATATTTAGTACATTTTCATCTTCTTTACATAAATCATTTATTCTTACATATATTTTCATAAGTTGTTCTATTGGATTTTCTTCTAAATTATATTCATCTCCCCATCTTTTATATCCTTCTATCATTTTTCCAAATTGGGTACCATAATCTCCTAAATGATTTATCCCTATTGTATTATATCCTAAAAATTTATATATTTTGTATAATGAATTTCCTATTAATGTAGTACGTAAATGTCCTATGTGAAATGGTTTTGCAATATTAGGTGATGAATATTCAACAATAACATTTTTTCCATTTCCTATATTTGTTTTTCCATAATCTTCTTTTTTTGCATCAATTTCCCCTAATACTTCTTTTATAAGGATTACTTTTGATATGTAGAAATTTAAATATCCTCCAACTATTTCAAAATTGCATATATTTTCATCTTTCTCAATTTTTTCTGCTATTTGTTCTGCTATTTTTTGTGGAGCAAGTTTCATAGTTTTTGCCAATTTAAAACATGGAAATGCATAATCTCCCATACGACTATCTTTTGGAATCTCAATATATTCCTTAATTTCTTCTACATTAATATTAGTAGCAACACTAATTTTCTTAGCTATTTCATTTTTAAAATCTAACATCTACATCATCCTTTTTTATTTATATTGACTATTATACCAAAAAAACACAAAATCTGAAATAGTTTTGTGTTTTTTTCTACATAAAAAATGTTTATTAGAAAATATAAAGTGTAGTACGAAATCCAAAGTTAGTGTAAGTACTAGGTGCAGAATGGCAACAGCGAAAAACTGCTGGGTAACTGGCTTGAGAATGGATAAAGCTACCACCACGAAGAATGTATGTGTTGAAATTTGCACTCATATTATAATCAAAATTACCTGCATATGATGCTTCCATTGTCCATTCCCATAAATTTCCTGCTACATCATATAAATTCTGACTTTTTACTTGCTCAGTTGCTCCTGTTGTTAGTAATACCCATGTATTTAATCCTGCATTTGTTCTAGTTATTTCATTTGTGCTTTTAAATCCATCTGTTTTTCCATGTGTAGATATTACATTGGTATATGTTACATTTGTATAATATCCTTGCAACTCTGATAATGCTACATCATCATAATTTCCCCAATTTGATGTTTGCACATCTACTCCATTTTCTTGCATATATTTCATCATCATATCCCACTGTGTTCCTGTTACTAATCCACTCCTTACTGATTTATGGTTTTCGTACATTCTTCTTGTCATTTCTACCGCTGTATAATAATCCGCATGATAGTATGGTATACTATTTGCTCTTGACACTATATTTCCTGTCGCCTTGTTTGTTCCTGTTCCTACTATTGTTCCTTCTTGTCTTGCTGTATAATCATAATTTTGCCACCACCAATTATTTATTCCTGTTTGTACATCTACTGCACCTTCCAATGATGCATTGTTACTAAACGTTACAGTATTTTCAAAACTACCTGTTTCTTCATCATATGTTGCTATTCCTGCTTCATATCTTCCTATATAAAATCCCTCATATTTTGCTATTTGTTCATATTCTGATGAGCTTGTTTCCATATCCCATTTTCCATTCTCTTTTCCGCCAATCTATTTTTTTATATTCCTCTAACTTACATGGTATCCATACAAATTGATTTCCCTTTAATTTTGTTGCATATTCATGTGTTGTCTTATCTATTCCTTCTTCATATCTATCTGCTTCATTATCTGATATTACTACTCCTTGGTTTATTTTTCCTCCTACATAATAAAATCCTATTGGTACAGGTATTGTTTCTCCTTCTCCTGTTGATACTGCATATACTGATGCCACTTTTTTTGATTCTTCTACTTCTTTTCCTGTTTGGGTTGATACTAATGATGGTGTAGATGTTATCCACTTTTCTGGCAGTTTTACTATTGTTCCTGCTTCTGTTTTTTCTGTATTTTCTGGTAATTGTCCCATTCCACTTATTTTCTCATATAATTTTTCTAACTCTTTTTGCTCTTTTTCTTGTTCATTTAAATATTTATCAGTTGCAAGCCCGTGCTTTGTCTATTATTCCTCCATTTATTACGAAATTTATTACTACTCCTGCTAATATCAATAATATTATTATCGTTATTACCAATGCTATTAATGTTATTGCTCCATTCTTTCTATAATTTTCATTTAATTCATTTTCTCTTTTCATTTTTACCCCTTTCGTATCTCTTTTTTATTTTTTCCTTCTTTTAAAATTATATTCACATTATATATTTCTTTCTTTTTTTAGTCAATTACTCTTTTACTATTAGTGCGTATAATATTTTCTTATTGTGCATCCATTTTCATAACCTGTTTACTGCTTTTTTGAATAGCTAACATTTCATATTATATTTAGACCTTAGTTGTTCCCTATATAGGCTACAAATTAAGGTCTTATTTTATTGTTATCTAAATTTTAGTATTTTTTACTTCATATAAAGTATAGTACGAAACCCTGCACGAGTAAGAGTATTTGTCGCCCAATTACCTGCTCGACTGACTGCTGACCATTCAGTGTGAATATCTGTCAAACTACCTCCACGAAGCATGTATGAGTTGTAGTTTACATTCATGTTATAATCTGTATTATCTCCATATGATGACTCCATTGCCCATTCCAATAAGTTTCCTGCTACATCATATAAATTTTGCTTTTTTACTTGCTCTGTTGAGCCTGTTGTTAGTAATACATTTGAATTTAAATCTGCATTTGTTCCTGTTATTTCTCTTGTGCTTTTAAATCCTGTTGTTGCTCCTGTTGTTACTCCTGTTGTTGTTACTCCTGTATAGTATCCTCGTAGTTCCGTTAATGCTACATCATTATAATTTCCCCAATTTGATGTTAGTACATCTACTCCACATTCTTGCATATACTTCATCATCATATCCCACTGAGTTCCTGTTACTAGTCCACTTCTCACTGATTGGTGTTTTTCATACATTCTTCTTGTCATTTCTACTGCTGTATAATAATCTGCATGATAATATGGTATACTATTTGCTTTTGATACTACATTTCCTGCCACTTTGTTTGAACCTGTTGTTACAATTGTTCCCTCTTGTCTTGCTGTATAATCATAATTTTGCCACCACCAACTAGAATTTATTCCTGTTTGTATTCCTACTGCACCTTCTAATGTTGCATTGTTACTAAATGTTACACTATTTTCAAAACTTTTTGTTTCTTCATTATATGTTGCTACTCCTGCTTCATATCTTCCTATATAAAATCCTTCATATTTTGCTACCTGAGCATATTCCGATGGACTTGTTTCTATATCCCATTTTGCATTTTCTTTTCCGCCAATCTATTTTTTTGTAGTCTTCAATTTTACATGGTATCCACACAAACTGATTTCCCTTTAACTTTGTCGCATATTCATGTGTTGTCTTATCTACTCCTGCTTCATATCTATCTGCTTCATTATCTGATATTACTACTCCTTGGTTTATTTTTCCTCCTACATAATAAAACCCTATTGGTACAGGTATCGTTTCTCCTTCTCCTGTTGATACTGCATATACTGATGCGACTTTCTTTGATTCTGCTACCTGTTTTCCATTTTCTGTTGACACATATGATACTGTACTCGATAACCACTTTTCTGGTAACTTTACTGCCATTCCTGCCTCTACTTCTGGGGTATTTTCTGGCAATTCTGCATTTCCACCTATTTTATTATATAATTCTTCTAATTCTTTTTGCTCTTTTTCCTGTTCACTTAAATACTTATTTGTTGCAAGTCCGCGCCTTATCTAGTATTCCTCCATTTATTACAAAATTAATCACTACTCCCGCTAATATTAATAATATTATTATCGTTATTACCAATGCTATTAGTGTTATTGCTCTATTCCTTCTATAATTTACCTTTAATTCATTTTCTCTTTCCATTTTTACCCCTTTCGTATCTCTTTTTTATTTTTTCCTTCTTCAAAAAATTATATTCACATTATATATTTCTTTCTTTTTTTAGTCAATTATTTATTTACTATTAGTGTGTATATGTTTTTCTTATTGTGCATTCATTTTCATAACCTGTTTACTTACTTTTTTGAACAGTTACAACACTATATATTTTAAATTTGTTTAGACCTTAATTGATCCTATACATAGACTAAAAATTAAGGTCTTATTTTTACAATTATATAAATACTAAATTGTATATATTTTAAAGTAATTTTCTTTTCATTTGATGACTTATTTTCAAACTTAAGCTATTTCTATTATTTCTAAATTTGGGTGCAAATATGGTTTGCATTCCTATGTTGTGTGTACAAACTATCTGTGTATGGATTTTTCATACGTCCACTAGTTCATTTATAATATATTAAGCTGTTAAACTTTAAATATTATATAATGTTTGAGTGAAATTTTGTTATTCTGTGTAAAATTATAAGTTTTTTGATTCCCACAATACAGTTAGGGAATTACTATGAATTATATAAAAAGCATAGAATAATTTCTATGCTTTCATGCTACATCATTAATTTTTATATCTCTTACATGTTCAATCTTCTCCCATTTTGTTTCTCTTTTGAATAAACATTTAAAGTTTATCATAAGCCAAGAACCTAAGAACAAAGGATAGCATATTAGACCTTTCCACATTGGTTTTATTGGTTTTCTATCTAATATCATTATTACTATTGCTGTTCCTATTGGAAGTAAGAAAGTTGGTATTAAATATCTTAGGCAGTTAATTATTAAATCATTTGTTGTAATTCCATCACCTAAATACATTATAAAGTTTAGTCCAAGTAATATAAGTGTTATTATAAACATTGGAATACTTCCTAACACATATAATAATCCATCAAAATTCATTAATGTTTTATTGTCTTTTACAGCTGTTGCTAAATCTTTAGTATAATGATGAATACATTGAATGTGTCCTACTGTCCATCTTGATCTTTGTGACCATGCTTGTTTAAATCCTACTGGTTGCTCATCATATACTATTGCATCTGTTGCCCATCCTAATTTTTTTCCTTTTATAATTCTTTGTAAAGAAAATTCTATATCTTCTGTAAGAGTTATTGTATCCCAACCTGTTTGTTTAATAACATCAAATCTTACCATAAACCCTGTTCCATTTATTAATGGAGATAGTCCTAAATTGTATCTTGCTAAATGATAAAATCTATTCATTGTCCAATAAAATATTGCATAACCTGAAGATATCCAACTATCTGTTGGGTTTTTTATATCCCTATATCCTTGTACAACATCTTCACCTTGACACAATTTTTTATTCATATTTTTAATGAAATTTTCATCTACTATATTGTCTGCATCAAATACACAAAATGCATCATATGGAGCTTGTTCTTCTATTTTTTTATTTAAAAACCAATTAAGTGCATGACCTTTTGTTTTATTTTCTTCATCAAATCTTTCATAAACAATTGCACCTGCTTGTTCTGCAATTTCAGCTGTTCTATCTGTACAGTTATCTGCTATAACATATATATCAAATAACTCCTGTTTATAGTTTTGTCTTTTTAAGCTTTCTACAAGATTCCCTATAACTGATTCTTCATTATGTGCTGGAATTATAGCCATAAATCTATTTTCTTTTTCTTCTATTAAAGGTTTATCTTTTAGCTTAACTAAAGAACATATACTTACTATTAATTGATACAGCCAAAATATTGTTACAATCCATACCAAAGCTTGTTGAAGCACATATAAATATTCCATATTTTACCTCTCTTTATATAATATTTATATTATTTTATTTTGTTACTTATATAATTATACTATTTAGGACAAATTTTTTCAACTTATATAATCAAATTAATAATATCTTAAGCATTTTTTATTCTTCTACTTCTTCTAAGTCTTTCATATTTAAATTTATTCTGCCCTGCTCATCTATCTCAGATACTTTTACTTTTACTTTTTGTCCTACTTTTAATATGTCTTCAACTTTTTCTATTCTCTTATGAGATATTTTAGATATATGAACAAGTCCTTCTTTTGCTCCACCTAAGTCTACAAATGCTCCAAATGGCATTATTTTACTTACTATTCCTTCATATATTTCACCAATTTCTAAATCTTTTCCTATATCTTCAACCATTTTTAATGCTTTTTTACCATTTTGTTCATCTGATGAATAAATAAATACTCTTCCATCTTCTTGTATGTCTATCTTAACTCCTGTTTCTGAAATTATTTTATTAATCATCTTTCCTCCAGGTCCAATTACGTCTTTTATTTTATCTACATTGATTTGAGTATTTATAATACTTGGAGCATATTTAGATATGTGTTTACGTGGAGTATCTATTTGCTTTAACATTACTTCTTCTAGTATATATTTTCGTGCTTCCCTTGTTCTTTCAAATGCTTCTTTTATTATATCATAACTAAGTCCATCTATTTTTATATCTACTTGAATTGCTGTAATTCCTTCTTTGGTTCCTCCTACTTTAAAATCCATATCTCCAAAAAAGTCTTCTAAACCTTGTATATCTGTTAACATTATATATTTGTTTGGATCATTTTCATCTGTCACAAGCCCTGTTGATATTCCTGCAACTGGTCTTTTTATTGGTACTCCTGCATCCATTAATGCAAGTGTACTACCACAAATACTTGCTTGTGAAGTTGAACCATTTGAGCTTAATACTTCTGATACTACTCTTATTGCATATGGAAATTCGTCTTGTGATGGTATTACAGGAACTAATGCTTTTTCTGCTAATGCTCCATGTCCTATTTCTCGTCTTCCTGGTCCTCTAGATGGACGTGCTTCTCCTACACTGTATGAAGGAAAATTATAGTGATGCATATATCTTTTAGTTTCTTCTTCATCTATTCCATCTAAAGATTGTTCTTCACTAACCATTCCTAAAGTTGCAATTGATAATACTTGTGTTTGACCTCTTGTAAATAATGCACTACCGTGAACTCTTGGTAATAGTCCTACTTCACAAGATAATGGTCTTATTTCATCTATTTTTCTTCCATCTGGTCTTTTCTTTTCTTCTAATATCATTTTTCTTACTGCTTTTTTTTCTAATTTGTATAAACTTTCTGCAATATCTGATTTTTTTGCTTCTGTTTCTTCTTCTCCGTATTTGTCTATAAAATATTGTTCTACATCCTTAGCAAGTATGTCCATTTTTTCATCTCTTACTTCTTTATCAACTGCTTGTACATCTTCATGCATCCTATCTGTAAAGTTTAATGCAATTTCTTCATATACATCATGATCTACTTCAAAAGATTTATATTCAAATTTTGGCTTTCCTATTTCTGCTTTTATACCAGATATAAAATCACATATTTTTTGTATTTCTATATGTGCTGCTTTTATTGCTGCAAGCATTATATCATCTGGTATTTCATCGGCTCCTGCTTCTATCATTGCTATTTTATCTTTTGTTCCTGCTACTGTTAATGTTAATCTAGTTTTTTCTCTTTCTTCTAGTGTTGGATTTATAACTATCATATCATCAACATATCCCACATTTACTGCTGCTGTTGGACCACCAAATGGTATATCAGATATAGATAATGCTGCTGATGCACCAATCATTGCAGCTACTTCTGGTGAATTATCTGGTTCTACTGATAATACTGTTGCAACAACACATACATCATTTCTGAAGTCTTTTGGAAATAATGGTCTTAATGGTCTATCTATTGCTCTTGATGTAAGAATTGCCTTATCTGCTGGTTTTCCTTCTCGTTTTTGATAGCTTCCAGGAATTTTTCCTACTGAATATAATTTTTCTTCATAATCTACTGAAAGTGGAAAAAAATCTATTCCATCTCGTGGTTCTTTAGATGCTGTAACATTTACTATTACAACTGTATCTCCATATCTTACAAGTACACTTCCATTAGCAAGTCCAGCCATTTTTCCTGTTTCTAATATTAATTTTCTTCCTGCTAAATTTGTTTCAAAAGTTTTAAACATATAAATTTCTCCTTTTTATATAATAAATTTATATAATAGACAATATTTCATCAGATTGTAACCTCTATATTATATACACTATTATTTGTAATAATTTATACAATATACAAGCTACTTCTAATTTGATATTATCTTTATATATTATAGCATTATAGGACGTTTATATTTATACTAAACGTCCTACTAAAAAAACTATTTTCTTAAACCTAATTTTTCAACTATATCTCTATATCTTTGAACATCTTTTTTAACTAAATAGTTTAATAAATTTCTTCTTTTTCCAACCATTTTTAAAAGTCCACGTCTTGAATGGTTATCTTTTGTATGTACTTTTAAATGTTCTGTTAATTCAACTATCCTTTCTGTTAAAAGAGCTATTTGAACTTCTGGTGACCCTGTATCATGTTCATCTCTTTTATAAGTATCAATAATTTCTTGTTTTCTTTCCTTTGTCATAATTTTAAAACCTCCTAAATTATTATTCCTTAAACTGAGCCCTAAGAGGAGTATTTTTATCCTTAAGCCAAGAATAAGGTATTTTTTTACAATATTATTCTACTACACTTTCACAAAAATTGCAAGAAAAAAATTCGAAACACACAACCTGTCCTAAAAAAAATAATTTCTTTCAAACTATACCTCTTTAATCTTATAAATTTTATTTCTAAATTCATTATATTTTTCTTTTAAATCATCTCTATAATCTGTTTTTTCTACATATTTTTCATATATTTCAAAATTTTCTTTATATCTTCAATATTATTGAATAATATTCCATTTAATCCAATATCATTAGCACTTATTATATTTCTTTTAGTATCATCTATTAATATTGATTTTTCTATATCTAAATTATATTTTTCAATTAACTTTTGATAAATTTCAACATTAGGCTTACTTATGTTTTCAAAACAAGAAAATACTCCTCCATCTGCTATTTGTATTATTTCATAACTATCCTTAATATAATTATAAGTATCTTCTGTTATATTTGAACACAAATATATTTTATATTCTTTTTGTTTTAAAGTTTTATAATATTCTATCATTTCTTGTTTTGGTGGTAGCATATATTTTAAATTTTTTTGCTAAGTATCTGTTCTATTTCACTTTTATATTTTTGATTTTCCTTAACTAAATATTCTATTAATTCACTATTAGTTATAAATCCATTTAAGCAATCTTTCCATTTCTGATTATGAAAAATTATATCGTTTAGTTCTTTTCTTTTACTTTCTTCTATATTTAGTTTGTCTAAATATGTTTTTGGATTGTAGTCAAATAACACTCCACCTATATCAAATATTATATTTCTTATCATATTTACTCTCTTTCTTAATTTTTTAATAATATAGCTTTTTTCCTGTTATAGTAATTCTCTTTTTACATCTAACCAATTATTTACTCGTGTTATTCCTTTGTTTTCAAGTTCTTCATCATTTAGCTTTTGGTTAGATGTTTTTAGATATAACAGAATACCTACTGTTTATAATATTTATATTGTTAACTCTTTATTTACTATCATATCTACCTTTCCATCTTTTAAATAAATTATTTTATCTGCATTTTCGATAGTAGATTTTCTATGTGCTATTATAATTACTGTACTTTCTTGTGTTATCCTATCTATTAATTTTTGGATTCTATCCTCAGTTTTTAAATCTATATTTGAAGTTGGCTCATCAAATATATAAATATTTGCTTTATGCAAAATTGCTCTTAAAAAGGCTATCATTTGAAGTTGTCCATATGATAATTTATTCTTTTCTATTTTTTCTTCTAGTCCTTTTGGAAATTTATCTAAAACTTTTTCAAAACCTATTTCATTTGCAACAATTCTTATTTGCTCATCTGTAATTGTTTTATCTCCTAATATAATGTTGTTCTTTAATGTATCATTCAATATATATGGTGTTTGCGAAATATATGAAATATTTTTTCTTATATCTTGTATTCTTATTTCTTGAATATCTCTTCCTCCAATTAATATTTTGCCACTTTGTATAGGATATAATCTCATAAGAATATTTGCAAGTGTAGTTTTGCCTACACCTGTTTTTCCTGCAATCGTTACTTTATTACCTTCTTTTATAATAAATGATATATTATGTAGTACCTTATTTTCTCCATATTGCATACAAACATTTTCAAATTCAATATCACCTTTTAAATCTTCTACAATTTCTCCTTTTTCTATATCTTCTTTTCCTTGTTCTTTTAGTAATTTATTAATTCTTTTTAATGACATACCAGAACTTTGAATTTCTTCTAATTCTCTAAATATTTCATTTAAAGGTGTTCTACAATTTTGTATGTAATTTATTACAAGATAAATACTTCCTAAAGAAATTGTATTATTAATATGAAATACATAAATCAAGATTAAATAAATCGCAATTGCCTGTATTGTTATAGCTAGTGGATAAATAAAACTCTCATCAAAAATCCATTTTTTTCTATAGACTAATTCTTCATCTAATGTTTGCCATATTTTATCTTTATTCTTTTTTTGCAATCCATATAAAAAAGTTAATTTATTTTTATTATACATTTCAGAAAATTGTTTATTTTCTTTATCTCTCTTGTCTAAAACTATTTTATTACAATTAGCTATTTGATGTGTAAATATATAGGAAACCATTGCATTTAATAAAATTGCCACACTTCCAATAATAGCTATCTTTATATCTGCGAAAAACATAAAAATTACCATAGTTATAATATAAACAACATCATTTAATACTACTTGCATTGTTCCTAAAAATAATGATGATACATTTTCTATATCTGCTGTTAATCTTGTATAAATTTCTGATGAATTGTATTTTTGATATGTTGACATATCCCATTTTAATATATGACAAAATAATTTTTCCCTTAAATCTTTTAGTATTTTTGACATTGTCTTATTTATAATGCTATTTCTTGCATTTTTTGCTAATACTAAAATAATATGTATTATAAAATATGTTAGAAACAACCTCATCAAAGCATCTTTTGCTGTTATATCAATGTCTAATATTCCTTTCATAACTAATGGATGTGAGGCACTTAAAATATTAACTATAATTATAGAGATTCCAACTAAAATTAATATTTTAGTATTTTTCTTTAGAATATATCTCATCTGTTTCTTCCTTTCTTTCAAGGTACTCTAGTTCTTTATAATATTCATTTCTTTTTATTAATTCTTCATGTGTACCACAATCTTGTATTTGTCCATCTAATAATATATATATCTTGTCTAATTGTTTTACATTAGATATTTTATTAGATATCACTATTAAAGTATTATTTGAAACTTCTTTTATTAATGTATCCATTATCTTTTTTTCAGTTTTACTATCTAAAGCTGAAAGTGTGTCATCAAAAATATTAATATCTCTAATTTTACCTAAATTCCTTGCAATTGATATTCTTTGCTTTTGACCTCCTGATAATTTGATACCTTTTTCTCCAACAAAAGTATTCTCTTTATTTTCTAGTTTTTCTAAATCTTCTTTTAATTCAGCATTTTGTATAATAGTTTCTAATTCTTTATTTTCTAAATCCTCTTTAATATCAATATTTGCTTTTATAGTATTATCTAATATAATATTTGATTGAATTGCATAATTATATTTTTCAAAAATTGTATTCCTCTGATATGTATTAATATCTTGATCATTTATATAAATCATTTCATTTGGTACTTCATAAAAGCCACATAAGATATTCATTAATGTAGTTTTTCCACTACCCACTTCTCCGATAATACCGATTTTTTCACCTTTTGTTATTATCATATTTATATCATTTAAACTTGACTTTTGATTATCATTGTACCAATATGATAAATGCTTTATTTCGATTTTATCTATTTTTTCTAAAACTTTCCCTATTTGAGGAAATTCCTCTAAGTTTAGAAAATAATTAAAACGATTAATAGATTGGCTAAAATAAGGCATTTTTTGTAAAAAACTTTGAATAGCTGAAACAAAGTCTCCTAATATTTGTCCTATATATCCTATAAATGCTACTATCCCTCCTACTGAAACTGTTCCATTTAATATATATATAATTCCTATACCAAACCCTGCGACATAACAATATGCCCATAATAAATTTATAACACTACTAATCTTATTTTTAGCTACACCTATTTTGTAGTCTGCACTATACATTTGACTGTTTATTTTTTTGAATTTTTCTGTTTGTTCTTTTTGTCTATTATATGATTTTACTAATAAAAAACCTTCTGTATTTTGTTCTATATTTTTAGATAATTCCACATAAACTTTTCTTGATATTTCAACTTTTTCTTTTAATTTTTTGTAATAATGATACATAGCTATAATTGCTATTGGGAAAGCTGGTATCAGGTATAGTGCTAATTCTCTATTTAACTGATTCCATATCAAAACAATTCCCATAATTGGAGTAATACACATTTTAGTAAGCCAGAACCAAAAATTTCCTAAAACCTTATGAATTGACAATATTTCTTTTGATAAATATGCCAAAAATGCTCCTTTATTTTCTTTTTCAAAATATTCTGGTTTTACTTTTTGTAACTGTTCTACTACTTTTTTTCTTAAATATGTATCTGATTTTCTTGAAACTGTAAAATACAATGTTCTGTATAAAGTTCTTGGTATAAACACAAAGCTACAGTAAAATATTAGCCAATATGCTTCTTGCATTATTTGTTCTTTGTTTATATTGTTTTGCATTAACATATCTAAAATATTTCCTATACTATTTGGAATTTTAAATGCCATATATATCACTATAGTATGTAAAATTACTCCTAATAAATGATATGGAAGTATTCTTTTTAATTCTTTAGTTATTATTTTATTATATTTTTTCATATGTTCTCCTATCATATAAACCTTATCATTTTTCTATTTGTATTTTAGCACATTCATATATTTTTCACAAGGCAAAATTATTGGCATACAGGGAAATTTAATCATATTACAAAAATATTATAAAGAACTACAATAATATGCTAATACTTCAATTAGAAAGTCTTCATTTAAAAGACTCTTTCTCATATTAGCTATTATTATTTTTCTTTTTACATCATGATTTTTTATATATTTTTTTATTATGCTTATACAATATTTTCTTATTATATTTAAACATTTTTGAGAGTTTTTATTTACTACTTTGCAATTATCTTCATCATAATTCAGGTTGTACGATAGTACATGTATTTAACCTTGACTTGATTTTATAAAGCACTTACAATTTTTATATAGTATTTAATTTATTTTATAACCTCCAATTCAAAAGATTATATTTATCTTCTTTTTCTAGTAAATTGATTTGTCTTTTTATCTCTTCTCTATCTTCATTATTAAATCTTTCAAAATTATCATAAAATCCTGTAGATTTATTAGGAAAAACTAATGCTTCTCCCCAAGTTTGAGTTTTAGAATCTTTTGTTCTACCATATAAATGAACATGAAATTCTGGATTCATTCCTTTTTGATATGCCCAATTCCCATTTTCCTGATAATTTATTCTTTCAACATTTATACCTCTATTCTTCATTCCTTTTTCCATTGCTTCTCCTAATAACATTGTTAATCTCATCACTTCGATAGCTAATTTAGGTTCTAGTTCAATTCTATTACTAAAATATTTTTTCTTAGCTCTTATCCATAAATGTCCTCCATCTGTTCTAGGTATATGTGGAACTTTTGGAACAGCAACAATGAAATTTTCTGTCTCATAAATTACATTATCATTAAATGGCTCTATTTCTTTATTTAGTAACTCAATTAATTTATCTGGAAAATTTACTGTCATTCCTTCAATATTTAATTTATATACTTTATCCATAATTTCTTCGTTATTAATTCCCCATAATCTAACTCTTATCCCATTATTATTAGCAAATTCTATATCTTCTTTAGATACTAAATCTGCTCTAGGACAAATTTGAGTTCCATTTATCTTTAATAATTTTTCTATATTTTCTTTACTTATTTTATCTTCAATAAGCCATGATAATTTTATATTTGAATCTATTTTTCTAACCTTTACAAGTGTCTCATATAAAAATGAAGTTATATAAATATTATTATGTACTTTATATTTATTTATAATGTTTAATGTTTCTTTTTCTATACCTAAAACTTTTAATTCTATTGCAAAAGTTATATCTTTGTTTAAATATTCTTTTGCAAAGTCTTCAAATAATACTATTTTTTCATTTTTATATTTATCATCAAACCAACTACCAAAATCTAATTCTAATAATTCTTGATATGTATATTCTTCAATTTTTCCTGCTCCATTTGATTTTTTGTCTATATAATCATCATGGAATATAACTATTTTTCCATCTTTTGTTTTTTGCAAGTCTAATTCTATTCCATTTGCTTTTAATTCTATTGCTTTTTCAAATGCTACTTTTGTATTTTCTGGTGCCTAAGCAGATGCTCCTCTATGAGCATATACTACAAATTTATTATCTTTAAGAAGCTTATAATTGACAACTTCACAATTTTTAATTCCTAGATTAATTATATTTTTATCTTCTGGAATCCCATTAAAATATATATTAATTGCCCTACATACACCATTATGTGTAACTATTAATATATTTTCTTGTTTATATTTTTTTATATCTTCTAAAAAATCATGTACTCTTTTTATAAATCTATTTACATTTTCAGCGTCTTTATATTCATGAGTATTAATTATATTCCAAAATCCATCATAATCAAAGTCATTGTGCAATCTTCCTTCATTTTCTCCATAGCAGATTTCTAGCAATCGTTCATCATAAATTATTGGAATATTTCTATCTATGTTTATTATATCTGCTGTCTGTTTTGCTCTTTTTAACGGTGAGCATATTATTAAATCTATCTTTTCATTCTTTAGATTTTCTTTTGTTTGATATGCTTGTTCTATTCCTTTATTATTTAGTTCTATATCTGTTCTACCTTGCATTCTCTTTTCTACATTCCAGTCAGTTTGACCATGCCTTGTTACTAATATTTTCATTCTTTTCCTCTTTTCTACTTTTTATATCGTTTTTATAAATACTTATTATGCTTGTAAATAATAGTATTATATCTCCCATAACTATAAACCAACTTTGATAATATGAGTAATATACTCCATATAAAATACCTGTTGATATTCCAGATATTCTAACTAATTTCATATTATTTTGCCATAGACAATATGTTCTAATAATTGATCCTATTGTTGGTAATATAGATATAAGTCCATTCCATGTATATATACAATTCCCAATAATGATACTTGCAAATATAAGTACTAATAAATATATTCTTTTATTAATCTTTTCACTTTGTATAAATATAAAAGTTCTTATAAAATTAACTATACTCAATACTGCTCCAGTAAATGCATTTATTATGAAGCCATATATTGCTTAAAACAAACAATTAAGTGATTGAATAAATAATGATTTCTTTCTATCTTTTATACATATACTTAAAATTAAAGCTATAAAAGCCAATATGCTAAATATCATGTTACATTCTCAATTTTATTTTTTCTTCTATTGCTTTTATATATTCTTCTCTTATTGCTAGATCCCATATAGTTGCATCTTTACCTGATGGCAATGTTAAAATATTTAAAGTTACTGTTCCTACTAAATTATCATTTATATAATATCCTAATACATGAATATCTTTATTATCTTTAGATATTTTATATAAATTTTGCATTTTCTCATAACTTATATTATTATTAAAAACATCTTTTAATATTTGTTGTAATTGTTCTAAATCTTTTTCCGCTATATTACTTACTATGTTATCTCTTTTCATTTCTTACTCCTACTTTAAATAACTATATTTCTTGCTTTCAATTTAATTGATTTATCTTTCTAATGTATATCAAAAATTAACTGTTACCATTTCTAAATTTTCTATTACTTTAACTTTTAATCCCAGTATTCTATAAATTGCATATATAACTCCTCCATGTGTAACAATTAGAATCTTTTTGTTGTTATAATCTTTTTTTAGCATTTCTAAAAAGTCTAAGATACGATTATCAAATTCTTCAAATGTTTCTCCATTTGGAGGAACTGTTTTATTATGCATTAAAAATTGTTTTTCATCAGTATTAGGAGTATTCTCCCAATCGCCAAGTCCTCTTTCAATTATTCGTTCATCATAAATCTTATTTAAATAAGGAACTAAAATTTCAGCAGTTTTCTTTGTTCTTTTTAATGGGGAGCAAAAACAAATATCAAAATCAGATGGAAAGTTTTTTGATTTTTTCTTAGTTTCTTTTAAACCCTTTTTACTCAATTCACAATCTACTTGCCCTTGTAGTAATCTTTTCTCATTATAAACACTTTCTGCATGACGAATTAATGTAATTTTCATGATTTATTGCTCCTTCCTAAAGCTACTTTATCAATTAAACATTCAAATACTTCTTTATCAAATTTTGGCATTATATCTATATTTTTAAATAAACTTTTAAACTTGTTTAATCTTTGTTTAATACTTTCATTTCTATTCGTTTCTTTTAGTAATCCTTGTATTTTGTTCTCTATTTTCAATAATTCTACATTTAAGTTATCAAATTTTTCTGTATATTGCTCTTTATTGATTTTGGTATCCTGTTTCTATCGATATTAAATTGTTTGTATCAATTACATTATTTATCTTATATAAGCCTTTTCCTTGTAATATTCTACGAATCAAAGCTTCGCTTGATACTCTATAACGACTAGGCTCTTTTCCTAAAACTTTATATGCTTCTCGTGATGCTTTGATATTTATTTGTTCCGTTAGATTCTCTAAAGTAAATGTTTTTTGTATCTTAGCTATAATCTCATTTTCAATATAATTCCATAGTTCTTTATTTGTCTTAATTACATTAGTTTTATAAAATATACATCCTAAACTCACATTGCAACTCGCTTTCAGTTGCTTGTCTATTTGAACTTTCATTATTCAATATCCCTCCACTTTTATTGTACCGTAGATTTATAAATTCTTATCTATTCCTTAACATTATATTCTTCATCAATTCTTTTGCTTTTTTTATTCCTTCATTTGTTATATATGTAGACTTTGCTTTATGCGTACTTCCACCTATTAGCCTTTCATCTTCTAGGGTATTTAATATATCAAAGTCATATCCTTTCCATGCTCTTTGATATTCTCCATATGGTTCTTTCTCAATCCATGAAGTTAAATATAATAAAAGTAATGTTAATTCTTTAATTTGTTCTTCCATTATTTAATCTCTCTTTCTACAAATTCTATAAATGTTGGAACAGTTTCTAGTAAATATTTATAATCTTTAACTACTAAGTATGCTTCTGCCTCTGATCCCCATGAATACGTTCCTTCATTCTCAATATTATCTATCTTTGCTTTTGTAAATTTAATTTCCTGTTTCAAACATCCTAAAATATATTCATTATTTTCTTGTATCGATTTAAGAATTTTTTTAGATTTTCTATAATCTCCTTTTTTGTAATACATTATAGAAAGTGGAAATAACATAAAGGTAGAAGCATCTAAATATTTATTATATATATTCTCGCATTCTTCAAACTTTTCAAGTACAGTATATAATCCTATAATTAAATATCTTATACCTTGATTATCACTTTTGCATAATTCCAAAAGCTCTTCTCCTTGTTTTATTGCTTCAGTATATCTCCCTAATTCCATTAATGTTAACATATAACTATGTTTGGTTCTTATATATGGTCTTGTTTCAATTAATCCCCAGAATATTCCTATATTCTCTTTATTGAAAGTATCTTGTTTTTGTAATTTTGCATGTTCTTTATCTAATGTTTCTTTATACTTTTCTAGTTTCTTTATTGTATTAGCTTCAAATTTTGTAATAAAGTTTTCTGCATCTATATTATCAGGATTTATTTCTAATGCTTGCTTTGCTAATTTTATTGCTTTTGATTTTTTTGGTTCATCATATGCTTCAAATAATAAGTCATCTGACTGTTCTCTTTTTATAAATTCTTCATCTTCAAAATCCATTTTTTTACCTCCTCCTTATAACAATTTACCGTGTTATATATTTTTGATTCTTTGTGTTTGGTTTATCTGGTATAGTCATTTGTAATTTTCCACTATCTAGTAATGGTCTCATATATTTTATATAAAAATTTCTTCTATCTTTTAATCCTAAATATGCCATTATTTCTTTTGTTGTCTTTGGTTCTTTACAAAATTTTAATATTTTATCTTGGTGGGTATCTTGGTGGGTATCTTGGTGGGTTGTTTGTCTTTCTTTCACTTCATTTTCAAATCCATCATGCATGAATATTGTTGTAATAAAATAATCCCTTGTTTCATTTGTCTCAAATTCTGGCTCTTTTGAGCCATTATTTTTTAATGTTCTTTTTATTTTTGGAACTCCTGTATTTCTACCTTCTGTCAATTTTAACTCTTTTAGAAATTCTCCAATTCTACGATTTCTATATTTTCTTGCTATCATATTTTTGTCTTCAAGTGATTTTTCACTAATTGAACGATCTGGTCCTGGATAGCTTACAATATGAATTCTATCTTCCATTATTCTTACTTCTACTGGTTCTCTTACATCATATCCGCCTATGATAAACTGCATTTACTAATGCTTCTTCTATTGCTTGATATGGATAATTAAAAAATCTTACCGCTTCTGCTTGTCCATCTATCTTTAATATTTTTTCTACAATAACAGTATTTTTAATATATGTTAATGCACTCTTTATCATACTATCTATTGGTCCTTTAAATATTTGCTCTGTCATATCATCACCTTCTGGACCATTTCTTAAATCTACTACTTCTATTTGCGAATATGGAAAGAATTTTTGTGGTTCATCATTGAAGAACATTAAACCAACATTCAAAGGTTTCATATATTCTGGTGTTCCATCTACAATTCTCATACTTTTGCATAAATCCATAAAATCCATTGTTTCAGATTCTTTCAGTAAATCACTTTTGATTTCATATAGATAATTTTGAATTAGTGGCAATTTTAAATCTCTAATTTCTGCTTCGTGATTCATTCTATCATCAAAAGGTATAGTTCTAGCCATATCATATAATTCTTTTTGCTCCGTTTCTGTTGCTTTAACTGTACTTGACATTTTCCTTATATAGTATGAGTAACCTTTTGAAAAATTTTTATCTAATGTTGTTGGACATTTATATGGTCTTGTTTGTCCTCCAAAACACCATACTACTAATATGTTTTTTCCTTTATATTGTGCAACATCTACTATTGGTGTATATGATGGTTGAATTAACTTACATTTTGCTAATAATTCCTTTTGAATTTTATCTATTTCAGATAATTCAAGTCCTGTTATCGGCATTTTAGGTCTACCATTTTCTTCTTCAACACCTATTAAAATATATCCTCCACCCCAATTATCTATATCATTTGCAAATGCACATATTGTATGTAATATTGGTTCTGGATTCCAATTTTTCTTTAATTCTAATCTTGCATTTTCTACAATGTTTTCATTTAGTATATTCTCTATACTTGTTGGTAACTTCATAGTTTCACCTCCCTTATCAATTGTCCAATTCTTTCAGACAATTAAAATTTTTATTCTTATATATTTTTATTCAAAACTTTATATTTCAACTGTATATATGAATTTTGTAATACATGCGTTTCCATCAATTCCAATGCTTTCAACTGACTTAATTCTTCTACTTTGGATATAGCTTTTCCATCTATTAAAGTATTAGTAGTTGAACCACCTACTAAAATTGGTGCTATTACAATATTAACATAGTCAATTAAATTTTCTCTTAAAAATTCACAATTTAAAGTTCCTCCAGATTGAATTGTAATTCTTTGTACATCATAATCGCTTTTCAAATCTTCCATCATTTTTGTTAAATCTATATTTTCATAATAAATTATTTTTAGATTCTCAAACTTGCCTAATAATTTATAGGCAGGATGATTCTTATTATCTGTTACTAAAAATAATATATCAACCCAATTACACAAATATTCTATACCTTTTTCATTTAAATGTGGTTTTCTATCTATTATTATAAATCTACAATCAATCTTTTGTGGTTTTTCTGTTCTGTCATTTACTCCTATTTTTGCCATTACTCTACCAGTATTTAGAGAATACCAATCTGTTGTTTTTTCAATATCATAATATTGATGTATCCCTTCTTTTACTCCATCTATTTTACACCAATCTCTATCTACGTCTAGTTCATCGCTATCTCCACTATTAATCTTTCCATCTAATGACATTAGCATAAATAAAGTATTAATTGGTCTTTTTGATTCTTCCATTTAATCCCTCTCCTAACTTAAATAACTATATTTTTGACTTACAATTTTATAAATTTCTCTAGCTCCATTACTTAATTCATTTTCATCTACTTCACCAATTTTATATCTTTCATACCCTAAGCACTTATTCGGTTCGGCTATTTTTAATTCTCCTCCTTTTAAAATTCCTTTGTACACAATATATACCCAAGTTTGCTCTTTATTGTATCTATCATCAAATGTGGTTGCATAAGTTGATATAATAAATTCATCTATTTCTATATTCGCTTCTGTTCCAACTTCTTCTATAATTTCTCTATTTAATGCATCTTTAAAATCAGTATCACTTTCTTTAACTCTTCCACCTATTGTTTCTAATTTTAGTCTTTCATCTCTACAACCTAGTCCTCTTCTTTGAAAAATTATTTTATTATCTTTATCAAAAGCATATACAATAACTGCTACTTCATAATCTTTTGATATATCTTTATTATTTTTTAAAGTTTCTTTTAGTTCTTTTATATCCTTTACTTCTTGTGTAAATAATTCCATCTTATTCCTCCATTTTCTTCATTGTATTTTTAAGTTTTCCTAACGATTTTGACATCGATATTATATCATTATCTATCTTGATTAACTCATTATCAATAACTACATAATTTGTAATGTTTATATTCGCTAAATTCATCATTTTTTCAAGTTCATTCCTTATATAATGAACTTGTATACAATGTGGTGATTTATCAACTTCTATCGTTACCTTAATTTTATTATTTTCAACTCTTTTAACCTTATTTTTACCTTTTCTCTCAAAACTAATAAAATCCTCAAAAGCAGTAAATTCAACTATTTTATCTAATTCTTTAGATATAGCACCGAGCAACATTCCACATGGCTCACACATAGGCTGTAGATAGTCTTGGCTTACCTCGTATGATGACTGTTGATTTTCTTGATTTTGAACTACTGAGTTTTTCTCGGTTGTTGAATCTTCACATTTGATTTTGTTTCCAAATTTTAGGATAAAAGTTATGACTCTTGGATTTATTTCTCCATTACTTTCTTTTTCTCCTATTATAACTTTTTCTATCATTAGTTCAAAAACATCTTTATCAAATTCTGGCATAATTTCATTGTCTTTAAACAATGTTTTAAACTTATTTAATCCTTGATTTAAACTGATTGAATCTTCTAATTCTAGTTGTAAATGCTCTT
>CAOKHI010000004.1 GCA_948468275.1 uncultured Clostridium sp.
AGTGTAAAATCTAAATAAAAACAAGAAAATGGGACAAACGAAAAAATTCTTCAAACTTTTGTTTGACTTTCTTGTATTTTTATGATACTATGTATGCAAATAAAAAAGAGGAGTGATTTTGTGTGAAGAAAAAGAACACAAGTGAGTTAAATAAAAGAGAAAAATCTATTTTAAAATTTATTGAAAAACAAATAATATCAAATGGCTATCCACCATCAGTTAGAGAAATTGGTCAAGCTGTAGGCTTAAAATCAACAGCTACTGTACATGGATATTTGGCAAAATTAGAATCTAAGGGGTACATAAAAAAAGAATCTCAAAAGGGAAGAACTTTGAAATTATTAAAAGGTGGAGATGGACAAAATAAACAACAAACACAAATGAAAGAATTTTATAGTGGAAAAGAAATGGTAGAAGTACCTGTAATAGGTAAAATAACAGCAGGTGCACCGATTCTTGCAGTAGAAAATGTAACAGATACATTCCCTATACCAATAGATTTTGTCGGAAATAGTGAATCTTTTATGCTAACTGTTAGAGGAGAAAGTATGATAGAGGCAGGAATATTAGATGGTGATTATATTTTAGTAAAGAAACAAAATACAGCAAATAATGGGGAAATTGTAGTTGCATTAATAGAAGATGAAGCAACAGTAAAAACATTTTATAAGGAAAAAGACCATATACGTCTTCAACCTGAAAACCAAACAATGGATCCAATAATAGTACCAGATTGCCAAATATTAGGAAAAGTTGCAGGTGTGTTTAGAAAAATGTAATTTTATAGGTAATAGTTCTCAAAGTATATTATTTCTAAAAAAGGCTATTTTCACAAGTTATAAGAATGATTTTTATTGTCTACTTCTTTTAAGAATGACTTATGGTAAAATAATTCTCTTACATTTTTTACAAATTAAATATTTTAGGTGGAACTTTCATTAAAAGTTACAAAATATTTATAATTATTAATATATTTTTGGGTAAAAAATGTATTAAGTATATATTTTTCCCAGATATAGTAAGAGAATTATTTTACCCAGAGGATGCCTAGAAAAGTTTTAGTTATTTTGTAGAATAAATTATTAATAATTTGCTTACATAAAAATGGGCAATTAAAATTGCCCATATATTTAAATAATACATTAAAATATATTGAAATTATTATAATCCGAATAGCACTTTCTAATGCTAGTGTAATCATATTATTTAAAGAACTTTGTCGCTCTTCACTAGAAAGAATATCTTTCTTTACAAAGGAATCTGATACAGATAAAATACAACTTGCATTTTTTTCTAAAACATTTGCATTATGGAACAATGCAAATGATTCCATTTCAACTCCAACACAATTATATTTTTCTACTAAATCATTATAATTAGCTATATCTGAATAAAACACATCTGAACAATGAACAGTGTTAAAATGAATAGGCAAGTCTAAAGATTTAGCAGTGTTTAAAATAACATTATTAATGCTATAACTTGAAGCAATAACATTATCTGTGCAACCATTTTGAAATTTAGCATATGTTGAATTAGAAAAAGCATCTTTTACAAGAATTAAATCTTTTAAATTTAAATCATCAACATAAGCACCACAAGTACCTATACGAATAATATTATCAACATCATAAAATTTAAACAATTCATAAGAATAAATACCAACACTAGGCATACCCATTCCGTGAAGCCATAACAGAAACCTTTTTTTCTTTATAATATCCAGTGTATGCAAAAATATTACGAACACAATTAACCAAAACAGCATCATGTAAATAATTATCAGCAACAAATTTAGCACGTAATGGATCACCTGGCATAATAACTGTTTTTGCAAAATCATCTTTATTAGAACTTATATGTGGTGTCATAACAAAACCTCCAATTATTAATTTTTTATAAATCAATTTTAATATATAGTATGGAAATATTCAATGGTTTTATAAAAAGGTTTTAATATATTAGAAATTAAAAAAATAAATAGTATATAAAATAATAGACATTTGAAAACAAATGTTATAAAATGTTTATCGTAGAAAGTAAGTTAAGCAGATGTGTATGCTTCCTTTTACCTTGATTTTTTATCAAGAGTCAGGAGATGAGGCTATGTTAGAAATATTAGCAATCTATATTATAGGATTAATTGTATCAATAACAATTGTATAAAAAATGATAAAACATAGGAGGAAAATAGAAATGAGTGGTATTAGAGGAATTGCATAGATTGCTTTGATTATAATAATAATAGTATTACTTATTGTACTTTACTTATAGAATTTTATATACAAATATAAAGACTTATAGATAAAATATAATTATAAGATAATAGAAAGAGAGAAAAAGTATGAATATAGGGTTTGTTTCTTTAGGATGTAGTAAGAATTTGGTTGATACAGAAATGATGATTGGATTGTTTAAGAATAATGGCTATAATGTGGTTAATAATCCAAAAGAGGCTGATATTATTTTGATAAATACATGTGGTTTTATTGAAACTGCTAAAGAAGAAGCTATTAATACAATTTTGGAGATGGCAGAGTATAAAAAGAAAAGATGTAAATATGTTATTGTAACAGGATGTTTGGTACAAAGGTATAAAGATGAGCTACAAAAGGCTATTCCAGAGGTGGATTTGTTTGTGGCTTGTGAAAGTTATGAGGAATTTTGGACTCTAGTGTCTAGTAAAATTCCAAAAATAGTTGTAGACAATAAGTATAACAAATTGGATTATTTAAATAGAGTTATTACAACAGGTGATAAAATGGCATATTTGAAAATTGCAGAAGGTTGTAGCAATAGATGCACATATTGTGCTATTCCATATATAAGAGGTCCATTTGTAAGTAGAAAAATGGAGGATATATTAAAAGAAGCACAAAATCTTGCCCAAAACGGTATAAAGGAATTAATTGTTATTGCTCAAGATACTACAAAATATGGAGTAGATATATATGGAAAACCTTGTCTTTCAGAATTATTAAGTAAACTGTGCCAAATAGAGCAAATACAATGGATACGATTTTTATATGCCTATCCTGAAACAATTACAGAAGAGTTAATACAAGTGGTAAAGAATAATGATAAAATTTGTAATTATTTTGATATACCAATACAACATATATCTAACAAGGTATTAAAAAGAATGAATAGGAAAAGTGATAGTAATTCTATAAAAGCTTTAATGGATAATATAAGAAAAGAAATACCAGATGTAATATTAAGAACAACAGTAATTGTAGGTTTTCCAGGGGAAACACAAGAGGACTTTACTCAATTATATGAATTTATTAAACAAACTAAATTCAATAAATTAGGTGCATTTATGTATTCAAAAGAAGATGGAACACCAGCTGAAAAATTACCAATGCAAATACATCAAGCAACAAAGAAAAGTAGATATAATAAAATAATGAGTATGCAAAAACAAATTTCTAAGGATATTTTAAATAGTAAAATTGGAAAAGAATATAATGTTTTAATAGAAGCGAAGTCATTTGATGGAAAATATTATATAGGAAGAACATATATGGATGTTCCTGATATGGATGGGGTAATATTTGTGAAAAATGATGGTGATAATGATTTAATAGGAAACTTTATTAAGTGCAAAGTAGAAGATGTAAAAGAGTATGATTTAATAGGAAAAGTAGTAAGATGTGAATGATTATTTGTGAAATTAGATTTTAATAAGTTTTCATACAATAATATTTAGGAGATGATTATTAATCACCTCCTAAATATTATTAAAAACTTTTACATTATTGCAATTATTTAAGCAATATTAATAATTTTCAGCTTGAATTTCAAAATAAGCCTTTGGATGAGCACATACAGGGCATACTTCTGGTGCTTCTAAACCAACATGAATATGTCCACAATTTCTACATTTCCATACAACAATACTGCCTTTTTTAAACACGGTACCAGTTTCTAAATTATCAAGAAGTTTTCTAAATCTTTCTTCATGATGTTTTTCAACTTCTGCTATTTGTTTAAAACGTAAAGCGATTTCAGTAAAACCTTCTTCTTCAGCAACTTTTGCAAAAGTTGCATACATGTCTGTCCATTCATAATTCTCACCGGCAGCTGCATCAGCTAAATTTGATTTTGTATCTCCAATTCCTTGTAAATATTTAAAATGAATTTTTGCATGCTCTTTTTCATTTTCAGCAGTTTCTAAAAATAAAGCAGCAATTTGTTCATACCCTTCCTTTTTTGCAACACTAGCAAAATAAGTATATTTATTTCTTGCTTCTGATTCACCAGAAAATGCAGCTTTTAAATTAGCTTCTGTTTTAGAACCTTTTAATTCCATAAACAATACCTCCTCAATTATTTTATGAATATATACTAATTCAAAAAATAGAAAATGTCAATACAAAAATTGGTAGCAATTGGAAAAAAATACTATAATAAACTACTTGTACTATATACAAAATTCTTGTATAATGGTATGGAATAAATATACGAAAGGAAATAGGATGGAAGAGAAAAAAAATAAAAAATTTTTAGGAAGAGTTATATATTTTGTTGTGCTAATTATTTTAATTGCTATAGTTTTTAAATTATTTAGCATATATAGGCTATATAGTTTTAACGAATTTTCTAAAATCGAACAAACACCATATTTGTCTACTTTTTCAAGAGATGATAAAATAAAGTATACAGATAACGCAAGTTATAAAATAGAATCAACAAAATCTAATGATGCAATGTTTTATAAAACTATAAAAGTTGAAAAATTCAAACCATATAAAGTAACTTGTATGGTAAAAACACAAGATGTAAAAACAATAAAAGAACATTCTATGGCAGGTGCACATATTAGTATTGAAAATACAGTGGAAAAGTCTGATAGTATTACAGGAACTAATGATTGGCAAAAATTAGAATTCATATTTAATTCAAAAAATAGGACAAGTGTAAATTTGGGATTTAGATTAGGTGGATATGATGATAATTGCACAGGAACGGCATGGTTTTCAGACTTTACAATAGAAATGGGGGTTCAAAGTACAGATACAAATTGGAAATTTGCATTTTTGGTATTTGAAAAAACAGATGTAAATATAGATGGAAATAATGTGAAATTAAATATGAATTCAACAGATATAAGCGATTTGAGGCAAAATATGTCAAGATTTAAAACATCATGTGAAGAATTATCAAATGGAAAAATGAGTGCAGAATGTGATTTTATAACAATAGATACACCAATAACATCACTTACATATGATGAAGAAAATGGTTATTATATAGCACCTGAGAATGTTAAAGACATTATACCCAAATATATAAAAGGTAAAAATTATGATCACATATTTATAGCAGTAAGATTAGGTGACAATATACATCAATCAGAAATACCTGTAAATGATTGGATTGGACTAGGCGGAATGGATTATGATGGAATAGGATTTTCTAATATAAGATTACCAAATAGTAGCAAAAGTTTTATATATAAATATGATGCAAGAGTAAATACATTTCCAGAAGAAGTATTTATACATGAATTTTTACATACATTAGAAAGAAATTCAGAAGAATTTGGATATAAAGTACCTAAACTACATGATAGTGAGTTATATAATTATACAAATGAAAGATTAACAGGTCTAAAAAAGTGGTATTCAGATTATATGACATGTAATATAAAAGATTTACAAGGAGAAAAGATTGGATTAAATAGTGATATATATAAATTTAAACCAAATAAAAATGAAGATTTTAAATTTTCATATAAATTAAATGAATTCAAAGAACCACAAAATTTAATAGAAGAAATTAGAATGTTATTAAATCAAATAATAGATAAATTAACATAGAACAAAGAAGAAGGGAATGTAATATAATTGGAAGTTTCAGAATTTAAATATGATTTACCAGAAGAATTAATTGCACAAACACCAATAGAAAAAAGAGATACATCAAGACTTATGGTATTAGATAGAAAAACAAAAAGTATAGAACATAAAATTTTTAAAGATATATTAGATTATTTACAACCAGGAGATTGCTTAGTAATAAACAATACAAAAGTAATACCAGCACGTTTGTATGGAAAAAAAGATACTGGTGCAAATGTAGAATTTTTATTACTAAATCAAATTAATGCAAATACTTGGGAAGCAATGGTAAGACCAGGAAGAAAATTATTAAAAGGCACAAAAGTAACATTTGGTGATGGATTGTTAATAGCAACTATTCAAGATGTATTAGAAGGTGGAAATAGAAGAGTAGAATTTGAATATGAAGGAATTTTTAATGAAATTTTAGACAAGATAGGATTAATGCCTTTACCACCATATATAAAAGAAAGCTTAAAAGAAAAAGACAGATATCAAACAGTATATGCAAAACATGAAGGCTCAGCAGCAGCTCCAACAGCAGGATTACACTTTACTAATGACTTATTAGAAGAAATTACAAAAAAAGGTGTAGAAATAGCAAATGTTACACTACATGTTGGAATAGGAACATTTAGACCTGTAAAGGTAAAAACTATAGAAGAACATAATATGCATTCAGAACATTTTTATATAAAACAAGAAGATGTAGATAAGATAAATAGAGCAAAACAAAATAAAAAAAGAGTAATAGCAGTAGGAACAACATCATGTAGAGTATTAGAAACAATAGCAAATGAAGAAGGACAAGTAAAACAATGCGAGCAGGATACAAACATATTCATATATCCAGGGTATAAATTCAAATGTGTAGATGCACTAATAACAAATTTTCACTTACCAGAATCAACACTAATAATGTTAGTATCAGCATTTGCGCAGAAAGACTATGTAATACAAGCATATAAAAAAGCAGTACAAGAAAAATATAAATTTTTCAGTTTTGGAGATGCGATGTTTATACAATAGCAATGATTTTTTCATAGAAAACTTATAATTTTATAGACATAATTAAAATAATATTGTAGAATAATAAAACAGGGAATGATAATAAGCAGATGTGGTTTTGCCACCTTAATTTTACACTAATGGTAAGAAGGTGGTGATATTTATGATTAAAGTAATACTATTTTTTATAATATCCTTAATGATATCTTTAACATTAAATGTTGCCCTTAACAACAGTTCTGTATAAGAACTGGGTTAATAAGCAACTACATAAATAAGAAAAGCTCACATCTGTAACTTTGACGAGTTGATGTGAGTTTTCATATATTCTCGGCAAACCCCACGTTTGTGGATTTGTCATTTCCTATATTTATTATAATATATATATTAGTAAAAAGTCAAGAAATTAACAATTAATTACAGTTTATTTCATTATTAGTTGTTACTATAGCCCATAGCAGATTTTATTATATATGCTGTGAACTGTAACTAGTAGTTAATGGTATTTATAAAAAATGAAAACTAAGAAGATTTCTTGCAAATTATCTGAAGTCTTTACTCTATAAGTGTAAGTTTTTATAAAGAATTGAAAGGAGAAAAAATGGAACAAGCAGTAACATATGAACTTTTACATGAATGTAAACAAACAGGTGCAAGAAGAGGAATTATACATACACCACATGGAGATATTCAAACACCTGTATTTATGCCAGTTGGAACACAGGCAACAGTTAAGTCTTTAACACCAGAAGAACTAAAAAATGAGGTTGAAGCCCAAATAATTTTATCAAATACATATCATTTATATCTAAGACCAGGAAACAAAATAGTAAAACAAGCAGGTGGATTACATAAGTTTATGAATTGGGATAGACCAATTCTAACAGATAGTGGAGGTTTTCAGGTATTTAGTTTAGGAGATTTACGCACTATACAAGAAGAAGGAGTAACTTTTAAATCTCACTTAGATGGTAGTAAACACTTTTTTTCACCAGAAAATATAATGCAAATAGAAAATGATTTAGGAGCAGATATAATAATGGCATTTGATGAATGTTGCCCATATCCTTCAACATATGAATATACAAAACAATCTATGGAAAGAACAACAAGATGGGCAAAACGTTGTAAAGAAGCTCATAAAAATACTCAAAATCAAAGCTTATTTGGGATAATACAAGGTGGATTTTATAAAGACTTAAGAAAACAAAGTGCACAGGATTTAATAGATTTAGATTTGCCAGGATATGCAATAGGAGGTATAAGTGTAGGAGAACCAAAAGAAGAATTTATAGACATATTACAATATACAACACCACTTATGCCACAAAATAAACCAAGGTACCTAATGGGAGTAGGAACACCAGATTACTTAATACAAGCAGCACTTGCTGGAATTGATATGTGTGATTGTGTATTGCCAACAAGAATAGCAAGAAATGGTACAGCAATGACATGGCAAGGAAAAATAGTAGTAAGAAATGCAACATATGAAAAAGAATTTAAACCACTAGACGATGAATGTGATTGCTATACATGTAAAAACTATACAAGAGCATATATACGACATTTAATAAAAGCAAATGAAATATTAGGTGTACGATTATTATCAATACATAATTTAAGATTCTTGACTAAGTTAATGGAAAGAGTTAGAATAGAAATTGAAAATGATAATTTATTAAATTTCAAAAATGACTTTTATAAAAAATATGGATATACAAAAGCATAAAAGGAGGAAAAGATATGCAAATAAAAGGAGGAAAAATAGTTACAGAAGGGAAAGAAAAGAAGAATAAAACATCAAAAATATTGTTAATATGCATGGGATTAATATTAGTATTAATTATTGCTATTATAGGACTTATTATATATGTACAACAAAATGTATTTAGAATATATGTAGATGGAAAAGTTGTTAACATGCCTGAAGATGTTATAATAATAGAAGATACAGGAAAAATATATGTATCTATAAAAGATATAGCTAAATATTTAGGATATGAATCACATAATGGAGAATATAAGCTATATACAGAAGATACAAACAAGTGCTATGTAGAAAATAAAAATGAAACAGCATCATTTTTCTTAAATTCAAATAAAATATCGAAAGTAAAACCAGACCAAAAAAAAGATTATGAAGACTATACTATTTCAGATGCAGTTATAAGTAAAAATGACAAATTGTACTGTACTCCAGAAGGAATAAAAATAGGATTTAATGTAACATTTGAATATAGCAAACAAGAAAATAATATAAAAATATTTACATTGCCATATCTTGTAAAATACTATGATGCTTCAATTAAGTCATATGGATATGAAGGAGTTAGCACAAATTTTGAAAATCAAAAAGCAATATTGTATGATATGTTTGTTGTAAGGAAAGAAAAAGGACTATATGGAGTTATAACAAGTAAAAATAAAGAAATAATAAGTTCAAGATATTCCCAAATGGAATTTAATGAAAATTTACAAGAATTTTATGTAACAAGTACCACAAATAAAGTTGGAATTGTAGATGTACAAGCAAATACAAAAATTAATTTATTATATGATGAAATAAAAATGCTAGATAAAGATACAGGATTATATATTGTAAAAAGTAATAATAGATATGGAGTACTAAATAGAGCAGGAGATACAATAATACATTTAGAATATGAGCAAATAGGAATAGACACAACTAAATTTCCACGTAATAATGTAAAAAATAAATATTTATTATTTAATAATGCAATACCCGTATATCAAAATAAAAAATGGGGAATGTTTGATATAACAGGAAAGTTAATAATTCCATTAGAATTTGATTATGTAGGATATACAGCTGGTTCTGGAAATAAGGTTGTAAATAATTTATTAATTATACCAAGCTATAAAGCAATAGTATTAGGAAAAGATATACAACAAGAAAGAAGTAAAGTAAGAAAATATGCAATATATGATTATGAAGGAAACCAAATTGTTCCATGTGAATTAGATGATGCATATTCTATAACAAGTGGAGGAGTAGATACTTACTATATGGATTATGGAGATCAGCATGATGTAAATATAGAACGATATATAGAAAAATTATATTCAATACAAGGAAAAACAAAGCCAACAACAGATACATCAAATGATGAAAATGAAGAAGATTAAAAAGAAAAGGGGTAAAATAATGGATTATAAAGATTTAGCAAATACAATATTTCCAAATGTTAAGGATATATCATTTTATGAAGAAAAGTATAACAAAAGAGAGCTAGAACAAGGAGCTATAGTAACAAGGTTTGCTCCAAGTCCAACAGGTTTTGTGCATATAGGAGGACTATACCAAGCGTCAATTGCAAAAAAAGTTGCAAAACAATCAAATGGTGTATTTTTCTTAAGAATAGAAGATACAGATCAAAAAAGAGAAGTTGAAAATGGTGTAGTAGGAATAATAGAAGCATTAAAAGAATTTTATATACAAGCTGATGAAGGTATGATTGATGAAGAAAACTATAAAGGAAATTATGGACCATATAAACAATCTGTAAGAAAAGAAATATATCAAGCATATGCTAAATATTTAATAGAAAGAGGATATGCATATCCATGCTTTTGCACAGCAGATGAGTTAAACGATATGAGGCAAAAGCAAGAAGTAGCAAAAATTAGAACAGGGTATTATGGGGTATGGGCAAAATGTAGAAAAATACCTGTTAATGAAGCAATAGAAAAAATAAAAGCTGGAGATGAATTTATTTTAAGACTAAAATCACCAGGAAATCCAGAAAAGAAAATAAAGCACCATGATTTAATAAAAGGAAATGTAGATTTTCCTGAAAATGATCAAGATATAGTTATAATAAAATCTGATGGATTGCCAACATATCATTTTGCACATGCAGTAGATGATCACTTAATGGGAACAACATGTGTAATACGTGGAGATGAATGGTTATCTTCAATACCATTACATTTACAACTATTTTATTGCTTAGGATTTAAAGCACCAAAATATGCACATATTGCACCAATAATGAAAGAAGAAGATGGAGCAAAACGAAAACTAAGTAAAAGAAAAGATCCAGAAGCTGCTGTTAGTTATTATGCGCAACAAGGAATACCACATGAAGCGGTTAATGAATATTTGTTAAATATAGCAAATTCTAATTTTGAGCAATGGAGAAAACAAAATCCAGATGCTAAAGTAGATGAATTTGAGCTACAATTAAATAAAATGAGTGTAAGTGGAGCACTTTTTGATATGGTAAAATTATTAGATATTTCTAAAAGAGTTATATCTAAATATACAGCGCAAAAAGTATATGATGAAACTATATTATGGGCTAAAAAATATGATAATGATTTGTGCAAATTATTAGAGGAAAATAAAGAATATACTTTAAAGGTTTTAGGAATAGAGCGAGGAAATGTAAAACCAAGAAGAGATATAGCAAAATGGTCAGATGTAAAAGAAAATATAGAATATATGTATGATGATGAATTTTATAAAAACAATGCAAAATATGAATTTCAAAATATTAATGATAAACAAGAAATAAGAGATATTATAAAGTCATATATAGAAAAATATTATAATTCAGAAGACGATAAACAAACATGGTTCAATAAAATAAAAGAATTAGCAGATGAAAAAGGATATGCAAAAGAAGTAAAAGAATATAAACAAGCACCAGAAAAATATAAAGGGCATGTAGGAGATATAAGTACATTAATAAGAATAGCATTAACTGCACGACAAAACACACCAGATATGTATGAAATAATGAATGTATTAGGAAAAGAAAGTGTAATAAAAAGATTACAACATGCAATAGAAAGTTTATAGGAGAATAAAGGAATGAAAGAAATAAAAAATTTTCATTCCTTTGTGTGTCTAAAATATGCAAGAAAGGAATGGAATTTCTGATGGAATATAATATAGGAGATAAAGTAAGAACTAAAAAAGTACATCCATGTGGAAGTAAAATTTGGGAAATAACTCGTGTTGGTGTAGATTTTAAATTAAAATGTTTAGGATGTGGACATATAATAACAGTAGAAAGACCAAAAGCATTGAAGATGATTACGAAGAAAATAGAAGAATAGAAATAACGGGTATTCTACCGCAGGGAGGGATGTAGGGTATTCATTACAAAATAAAATATATTACTTAGTCGTAGCTACTTACTGCTATTTTGTAATTATTGTAACAGTTATTACAATAATTACAAAAAAATTACAATAAAGGCTGTATAAATAATTGCTTTTAGTATATAATCACAATATATAAAAAAAAGGAGTGATTTTATGGATCAAAAAGTAAAAGTAGTACAATATGGTACAGGAAAAATGGCACTATATACAATGCGTTATGTTTATGAAAAAGGTGGACAAGTAGTTGGAGCAGTTGATGTAAATCCAGATGTAGTAGGAAAAGACATAGGAGAGATATTAGGAACAGAAAATAAAGGTGTTATAGTAACACATGCAGATAATGCAGAAGAAATGTTAAAACAAACAAAACCAGATATTTGTATTGTTGAAACAAGAAGTTTATTTAGTGAAGTAGAGGATGCACTATATTTATGTGCAAGATTAGGAATAAATGCAATAACAACATGTGAAGAAGCATTTTTTCCAGCAAATTCTAATCCAAAAGCAACAAAAAGAATAGATGAACTTGCAAAGAAAAATAATTGTACAATAACAGGAAGCGGATATCAAGATATATATTGGGGACAATTAATAAGCTCAATTGCAGGTTCAACACAAACAATTAAAAAAATAAAAGGAAGTTCAAGCTATAATGTAGAGGACTATGGAATAGCATTAGCACAAGCACATGGCGCAGGACTATCTTTAGAAGATTTCGAAAAAGAAATAGCATCAGCAGATAATATAACAGAAGAACAAAGACAAGAATTAATAAATAAAGGTGAATTTTTACCATCATATATGTGGAATGTAAATGGATGGTTATGTGAAAAATTAGGTCTTACAGTAGAGTCACAAACACAAAAATGTGTACCACAAACACATTCAGAAGATATTTTTTCATCTACATTAAATATGACTGTAAAAGCAGGAGATGCAACAGGAATGAGTGCAGTAGTGACAACAACTACTAAAGAAGGAATAGTAATTGAATCTGAATGTATAGGAAAAGTATATTCAAAAGAAGATTTTGATAAAAATGAATGGACAGTAGAAGGAGAGCCAAATACAACAATAGTAGTAAATAGACCATCAACTGTAGAACTAACATGTGCAACAGTGGTAAACAGAATACCAGATGTAATAAATGCAAAACCAGGATATGTTCCAACAGAACAAATAGGGGATTTAAATTTTAAAATAAAGGAACTAAATGAATATATAAAATAAAAAAAGCAGGTTTAACCTGCTTTTTTGCTAATATAATATTAATTATTTTCTTTCTTTAAATCAAATATAATTGCATCTGAATTGTCGAAGAAGAATTTTCCATCTGTATTATCTGTTTTTATAGGATCGACATCTCCATTATAATCAGTAGAATAATCTTGTTTAGTCAAATCAATTTTTTTCTTTTTAGAAGAAAGTTTGCTATCTTCTGCAATTCCACTTGTAAAACGAGAAAAGTCATATTTTTTGCTAGGATGAGCTTCTTTATATTTATCTTCTAGAAAATCTACTTTACCATCTCCATAATTATTTTTACCTTTTAAGTCTTTTAAAATATAAGCACAATCTTTAAATTTCAAAGCTTGCAGTTTTCCAGCAGCTATATTTTCTTTCCAATCCCATTTTGGAGTAGAAAGCTTAGAATCATATTTTACTTTACTTGTATCATAAGAAGTAGTAAATTTCCATTCTCTATGGTCACCAAATTCTTTTTGCCATATTTCACTTTCTTCACGAGTAATACCACCAAAAACCAGTTTTGTAGTAGAGTTAGACATTATAAGTTCTCTATATTTAGATTTACCTTTAAATCCTAATTGGGTTATATTTTGAGCAGATATAATAGTTCCTACTCTATATTTTCTATAAATAGTGAATAATGGTTGTGTTGCAGGTCCAATAAAATCTGCAAAATCATCTACATACAAGAAATGAGGAATTCTTGATTTTTCATTTCCTGGACGTCTTAATACTGAAAACTGCATAAGAAGTAGGAAAAACAAACCAAAAGCTGTATGCATAGTAGCACCTAAATCACCACGTCTAGTACACATTAAAGTAATTTCACCATTAGCTAATATTTTATCAAAGTTCAAATTATTAGTTCTATTACACAAAATATTTCTTACATTTGCAATTCTAAGAAGAGTATCTAGTTGAGTTATTGCACCATATACAAATTTCTCTGTATCTGCACGAGATACACTATTAGAGTAAAAATGCTTTTTAAAATAACCAATTTGAAGAGAATATTTTTCAGCAAGTTCAGGAACTTGTTCCATTTTTTTACACATATCTTCAACTAAATCAAAATCATTAAGCATTTTTAACATGTCTTCTAAATTAGGTAAATCACCATTATGTAGTATAGGATACATTACCTTTAATAGTATAGACAAATTCTCAACTGCTTGAACAGCAGTATTTTCACGAAAGGCTTCTTCTGTATCCATATTACTAGTATTATACATTCCTTTTAAAACAGTTGATATTGCAACAGATGTTAAATAAGGGTCATCAAATATAAAAGGATTTAATCCAGGTGAATCAGGAGAATTTGGATCCACTATATTAACAGGTATATTAAAGTTTTTAGCAACGTCACGCATATTATTAGTAGATTCTATATCTGGTGAAATAGCAGTAATTCCTAAAGTTTTATAAACAATACCACTAGAAGTTTTAGCATAAATCATTTTATCCATATATGCTTCATACAAATCTTCTTTTCCGAGATGTAGGTTCAAGCATGTTTAAATTAAAGTTTTCATTCAAATAATCATTATTATAAGGTCTAGTTAAATGAGCAATACCAGTTTTTAAAGCAGTAAATCCCATTTCCTTAGAAGCTTCTTTAAAAAAGAATTTCTTTTCTAAATCCCTTGCAATCATAGGTTCAAAAACCATAGAAGTCTTTCCTGTACCAGAAATACCAACTATTAAAGCTGGATCAAAACGTCTTGCTTCTGGAATTTTTGCAAGATGACCTTTAACTTTATCTCTACACAAAACAATTTCACAAGTAAATGGTCCCCACCCTTTTTTCTTATCAGACAAATCTATTCCAGCATAATCATTAATTCCATCTTTAATATCTTTTGTTTCATTAATGGTAGTAAATAACCATTTAAACAAAGGATAAAAAGTAACAAGTGGTAAATATATAGCAATAGACTGAAAAGCAGGACGTATTAATGCTGAAAAGTCAGTAACTATTGTTACATAATTTGGAACAGACAAAAGAAGCAACCACAAAAGGGCATTAATCCATTGAACTGCCATAGAAATTCCAACTACATACAATGCTATACAATAAACATACAAAAATGCAACTTTTACCTTATATGATGATGCAAACTGTGATGAACCAGAAAAGAAGAATGCAAAAATAGGGCAAGCAAGAGCAAATGTATATGTAATTGGTCCCCAATAAGAAACTCCAATTCCAGTAAAGAATAATATTAACAATTCAGCAATTCTATCTACTAATATGTAAATAGTTAGAAGAGTTAATATATATGTTACAAATGTATTTCTATCTGTATTTAACCATTTCAAAAATTTATCTATATATTTCAAATTTTTCACCGCTTTCAAAAATATAATTCTACACTATATATTATCCTATAAATTCGCTAAAAAAACAATAGTATTTAGCAAAAAAGTGAATTCATTTCCATTTTTCCAATAAAAAAGCATAAAAAACTACACATAATTTTATAAATAGTACTAATCATTTATAACCCAATACAAACATATTACGAAAATAAACACACTATTTAACCATTTTAAAATTGCGAAAAATGAAAAAATATAGTAAAATTAAAGTATATGAGGAAATACAAATAAGTAGGGAGGTGGATATATTATGGCTAGAAGATTTGGAAGAAATTATTAAGTAAGCTTTAGAAAATTATAAAAAGCAAATATTATCTTAAACAATATTTAGATAGAAAAATGCAAATTAAAAATTTACATTAAAATAGTTAATTAGTAAAGAAGGAAACAAAAATGAAAATAGGAATAGATGTTGATAATACAATAACAGATACATTGCCGTTATTAAAGCAATATTGTAAAGAATATAATGATAAAGTTATTAAAAGGAATTTATCTATGAATGAAGAGGGATTTTCAGTTTATAATCTATATGAATGGACAGAAGACGAAAAAACAGAATTTTTAGAAAAATATATAAATGAAATAAGAAAAAAAGCTCATATAAAACAAAATGCACAAAAGGTTATTCAAAATTTAAAACAAGAAGGCAATACTATTTATATTATAACTGCTAGAAAGAATATTAAAGGTGAAAGTCCATATAAAATAACACAGGAGTTTTTACAAAAAAATAATATTCAATATGATGAATTAGTAATACAGAAGGATAAAAAGCAATTTTGTATTGATAATAATATAGAAATTTTAATAGATGATGAACCACAAAATATAGATTCAGTATCTGAAGTTATACCAGTAATTGTATTTGAAGAAATATATAATGAAAAATGTAATGGAAAAAATATTATTAAAGTAAATACATGGGATGAAGTATATAATGTAATTAAAAATATGAGTTAATTTTTTAGTATATGAAAAAGAGGCTATTAGAAATGCTTTTTTTCATATATACAAAATTATTTAGAAATTTAAATAAAAAAACAAACACATTATTTAACTAAAACATGAAGAAATTCTAGCAAAAAAAGATATTAACAACTAATATATCCTAGTTAGTATATAAGTAACTAGGATTATTTAGGTTTAAAGAAGTTCTATAAATTTACTTGCAACACAAGATAAATAGTTTTTATCATAAAGAGCACCAATTTCTAAGAAATCAGGAATTTCTTTCACAGGAATTAGAAATAATTCCTGATTTTTTAGTTCATCAGTTATTGTTTCTCTTAAAGTATATCCAATCCCATACCCTAATTTCACCAAGAGAATAAGTGGATCATGATAAGGTTTTCTAAATTTGCCCATAACTTAATTAGAAGTCTATAAATAGGATACAATTAAGGTCTAAATAAAATGGTTTGATTAATGTATAGTGTTGTAAGTATTCAAATAAAGTCAGTAAACAGCTTATGAAAATTAATTAACAATAAGAAAAATATATAATCACTAATAGTAAAAAAATAATTGACTAAAAAAATAAAGAAATATATATTATATGAATATAATTTTTAAAGCAGGAAAAAATAAGCAAAGGATAAATGAATGGAAGGAGAATATTAGTGAAAAAAATAGTAGAAAATGGCAGAGGAATAACACTAATAGCATTAATAATAACAATTTTATTCTCCTATGACGAAAAATTAAAATATAGTAATAACAAGGGTTTCCTCCTAGCAACAATTTAAAAATTATAAAATTTTCACATATTTAGAAGATGATTTGTCAAAAATATATACAAAATCATCTTTTTTTGAATTTGTAATGAAGTATCTGGAAATAAATGTTATAATGATTTTGGCATCAGTTGTTGCCAAATTATAAAAAGAACAACAGGAGGTTATTAATGATAGTATCACAAGAAAATTCAATATTAACATTGAAATATATGACTGAAGAAAAAGAAAATCAGTTTTTTGATAGAAAAAGTGCAAGAAAGCCAGTAAAAGAATTAGCAAATTTTGTAGCAAGTTTTGCCAATGCTAGTGGTGGTACGCTAGTAATTGGTATTGCTGATGATGGAAAAATAGAAGGATTTGAAGATTATCCAAATAAATATAATGATTTTTTAAAAGTAACAAGTATAGATTATTTAAAAACAATACCAAATTATAAAAATGAAACATTAGAAGTTGTTAATTATAAAGGAAATAAGGATAAAATATTATTAATTCATGTACAACCAAGCACAGACATTTTAATTAGAAATGTAAAAGATGAAGTATATTTAAGACAAGGGATTCAAGTAATAAACTTTCATCAGAACAAATAAGAATATTAGAATATGACAGAAGAGAAGTATCATTTGAAGAAGAAATAAATACTCGTTCTAATGTAAATAATATAGATATGGAGATGGTAGAAATCTATAAAAAAGCAATAGGAGCAGAAAATAAAGATCCATTAGATGTTTTAAGAGCCAGAAATTTTTTAGTAAAAAAAGATGGAGAAGAACATTTAACAAATAGTGGAATATTATTATTTGCAGAAGATCCATCTATATTTTTCCCAACAGCTAGAGTCAGAGTAATAAAATTTGATGGAACTGAAATGCATACAGGAGCAGAATTAAATATTGTTAAAGATAAAACATTTGCATTACCTTTATATAAAGTTATAAAAGAAACTCAAGGTTTTGTAGATACTCAATTAAGAGAATTTAATCATTTAGGAAATAACGGAGAATTTGTAACAGTTCCAGAATATCCAAAATTTGCTTGGGAAGAACGGAATCACAAATGCTGTATGTCATCGTAATTATGCTATATCAGGAGAACATACAAAGATTTTTATTTTTGATGACAGAATGGAAATTGTAAGTCCTGGAAAATTACCAAGTATAATTACAATAGATAATATGAAAAATGAAAGATATGCTAGAAATCCTCAAATATCAAGAGTATTAACTGAATTAGGATTAGTAAAAGAATTAAATGAGGGTGTAGCAAGAATTTATAAAGAGATGTCTGAGTTCTTTTTAGATGAGCCAGAGTATACAGAGCCTAATGGTATGTTAGTTAAGTTAGTTCTAAAAAATAATATTGTTATGAGAAATAAAAGAAAAAATGAAAAATTATTAAAGGAAGATGATATAAGAAATAATTGGGAAGAATTAAATGTATTAGAGCAAAAGGTTTTGCAATACATATATGATAAAGGTGAAGTTACTAATAAAGAAATATGTGAATATATAGATAGAACTAGAAGGACAACAATAAGGATATTGAATAGATTAGAAGAAAAAAATCTTATAGAATGGATAGGAACATCAGTATCAGATCCTAAAAAAGTTTATACAGTAAAACAAAAAAATGAAAAAATGTCACAGTAGTGTCACAGCAATGTCACAGTTTGTGTCACAGTAAAGTCGTTTTAGATAAAAAAGTCTAAAGAGGTTTTTTTATAGAAATTTTTTGTTTACATTTTTGAAATAAAATTACACAATAAAAGTTGGCTTAAATACGAAAATAATGTAAATGAAAAGGAAAATATACTGTTTGTCATTACAAAAAATATATGCAAGAAGTTGAAAAAATCTATGAATAATGTATAAAAAATAAAATTAAAAATTTAATATATTAACAAAATACATAAATGTAAAATCTATACTAAAACCAAAAAAATGAGACAAATAAAAAATCCAAAAAAAGATATTGACAACTAATAATAATTAACATATCATGTGAATACAAAAAATGAAGCAGGGAAAAATAAGCAAAGGATAAATGAATGGAAGGAGAATATTAGTGAAAAAAATAGTAGAAAATGGTAGAGGAATAACACTAATAGCATTAATAATAACAATAATAATATTACTAATATTAGCAGGAATAACACTAAATATAGTAATAAATGGAGGATTAATTGAACAAGCCAAAAATGCAACAGATAAGTATAAACAAGCAGAAGTACAAGAACAAAATAGTTTAAATGAATTAGCAGAAAAAATAGACAATATGAATAAAACAGCAAATGCAGGAGATGTAATAAAGCAAGAGGGAAGTATAAAATATACAGCAGATGGAAAAGGGAATGTAATACCAGTACCAGAAGGATTTAGTTATGCAGGCGAAGGAACAAAAGAAACAGGGTTTGTAATAAAAAATGATATAGATGAGAATGAATTTGTATGGATACCAGTAAAAGATATGCCATACAAATATGATAGATACGCATTTACAAGAGAAGAATGGACATATAGACAGATATTAGGAGAAAAAGATGAAAAAACAAATAGTTATAAGATAATAAGAGCGGATTTACCAAGTTATTATTATACAGAAACATTATTAGAGGATGAAAGAATAAGTGTAGAAATATATGGAGGATATTATATAGCAAGATATGAAGCAGGAATATTAACTCAAAGAAAAAGTGCTACTGAGCAGGTAACAGTAAAACCAATATTTAGAAAAACAGGAGATACAGTAGTACATGTGTACAATTATGTTACAAAAGCACAAGCACAACAATTATCAGAAAACTTATATAATAAAACACAAAACAATGTAACAAGCAAATTATGCAGTAGCTATGCATGGGATACAGCATTAAAATTTATAGAAACAAAAAATGAAGGATGGTCAACCAATAGTATAGGAGGAAATTATGATATATCATCAAATGGAACAGGAGAATTGAAACCAACAGGTTATCATAGTGTAAATAACATATATGATATGGGAGGAAATGTATGGGAAATTACAAATGAAAATTATAGTAATAATAGTACACCATATGTAGCAAGACGGTGCAACATATAAATATTCATCAACTGCATCTGCATCTTTACGAAGTTGGGTAAATAGTAGTCAAAGTGATGAAGGAATTGGATTTCGTATTGCTATATATTTGTAAAACAAAAATTTAACATATTACGAAAATAAATACACTATTAAAATTGCTATATGCATGCATTATACGATAATAGTGTTGACAAGCTTCAATCAATAAAATAATATTATTATGAATATTAATATTATGGAGAATGAAGTAATGAAAGATATAAATATAATGAATAAAATAGTGTATTATAATAAGGGTATAACATTAATATCATTAGTAATAACAATAATTATATTATTAATACTTTCAGGTGTAACAGTGTATTTTGTATTAAGTAAAAATGGAATAATAGATAAAGCAACAGATGCAATAGATGTACATAGGAAAGTAGTGGCAATGGAACAGGTAGAATTGCTGTTAGAAGATTATAATATACAATATTATGAGGAAAAAAATATACAAGAAACGAACAAAGAAATAAAAAGAAATATATAATAGATAAGTTAGAACAAGAAGAATCGCTAAATGAAATCAGAATTGATGTACAAGGTGATGACTTAAATATATATGATATGAAAGAAAATTTACTAGTAACTGCGAAATTTCAAGAAAATGGGGAAATAAAGTGGGATAACAATATTTCAGAAAATGAACAGACAACAGTTATAAAAGAAAGAAAATATATAATAAAAGATGGCGTTGAGCAATTTCCTAATACAACAGAATTAAAAAGAACAACAATAACACAAGAAAATGATTATTTAAAATTAACATTATCATCAACATCAAACTCAAGGGCTGGATATAGTACGGCATTTGATGCATCGAGGTATTCAAAAATTTTTTTAGATATGGAAATTTCAAAATTACAAGCAGCAAATAATGAAGCTATGATTTTTTTACCATTGAGTTCAATAGAAGAAGATGTTTTTGGAAATGATGGTCATCCTATATTTAGTACATCTAATGGTTCTGGAAATACATCAATAAATAGAGCTGTTTTTAATATAACAAAGCCAGAAGGCCTAAAAGAATCTAGAATTTATATAATATCTAATGCAACATCAAATTCAACTACACATATTTTTAAAATATATAATTTATGGCTAGAAAAGTAGCTTATAAAAATACAATGTAAAAAGAAGGTAAAAAGTGAGAATTGAGTAGTAGTCTTAAAGACGAAAAAAATGTAATTGACAATGGAAATATTTTGTGTTAAAATATTTATCTGTAATCCGCTTAATTAAGGTTCATAAAGGTTAATTTGATTTAACTACCTAAAGTTTGGGATTAGCGAGTATACAAAAAAAGGGAGGTGTACATAAATGTACGCAATAATTGAAAGTTGTGGAAAACAATATAAGGTTCAAGAAGGTGATGTTATATTTTTTGAGAAATTAGATGCTGAAGTTGGAAAAGAAGTTTCTTTTGATAAAGTTGTTTTAGTATCTGATGGAGAAAAAATAGAAATAGGAAATCCATATGTTAAAGGATATAAAGTTGCAGGTGAAGTTGTTTCTCACGGAAAAGGTAAAAAAATAATTGTTTTTAAATATAAACCTAAAAAGAATTATAGAAGAAAACAAGGTCATAGACAACCATATACAAAAGTAAAAATAACATCAATTAATGCAAAAGCAGCTAAAAAAGCAACAGCTAAAGCAGATGAAAAAGTAGAAGCTTAAGAAATTAATAAAATTGTAATAAGTAAAAGCTGAAGGGAGTGAAAAAACATGGCACATAAAAAAGGGCAAGGTAGTGTTAAAAATGGAAGAGATAGTGAGTCTAAACGTCTTGGTGTGAAACGTGCTGATGGACAATTTGTATTAGCAGGAAATATATTAATGAGACAAAGAGGAACTCATATACATCCAGGAACTAATGTTGGAATTGGTAGTGATGATACTTTATATGCATTAGTAGATGGAACAGTAAAATTTGAAAGATTGGGTAAAGATAAGAAAAAAGTAAGTGTTTATCCAACAACAGCTTAAGTTTCAGTTGTTACAATTCACAGACAATAGCAGTAAGTAGCGAAGACTAAGTAATATATTTTATTTTGTAATGAAGACCCGACAGCCCATTGAGGCGGGGGAATACCCGTGAGCTTGGAGGGCGAAATGAAAAAATAAAATATATTACTTAGCCGTAGCGGATTTTATTATATATGCTGTGAACTGTAACTTTCAGTTATTAGATTTAATAAAAAATTAAAAAAAGTATTGCAATAGCAATGCTTTTTTGATATACTATTGTAGTTAAAAAATAAACACACAAAGTTAGTTTATGAAAGTGCTTAATTTTTTAAGTGTGCATAAATGTTTAGGCTTTGTGGAAGTTAAACTAAAAGGAGGAATTTTAAATGGCAGTAGTTGCAATGAAACAATTACTAGAAGCAGGTGTACATTTTGGACACCAAACAAGAAGATGGGATCCTAGAATGGCTGAATACATATTTCAAGCTAGAAACGGAATCCATATAATCGATTTACAAAAGACATCTAAAAAAATTGATGAGGCATACAGATTCATCAAAGAACAAGTAGAAGAAGGAAAAGAGGTTCTTTTTGTAGGAACTAAAAAACAAGCACAAGAATGTGTAAAAGAAGCAGCACAAATGTGTGGAATGTATTATATTGACCAAAGATGGTTAGGTGGAATGTTAACAAACTTTGGAACAATACAAAAAAGAATACAAAGATTAAAAGATTTAGAAGCAATGCAAGAAGATGGAACTTTTGAAGTATTACCAAAAAAAGAAGTAATACTATTAAAAAAGGAAATGGAGAAACTTGAAAAAAATCTTGGTGGAATCAAAAATATGACAAATTTACCAAGTTTAATATTTGTTGTTGATCCAAAAAAAGAAAGAATAGCAATATTAGAAGCAAGAAAATTAAATATTCCAGTAGTAGGTTTAGTAGATACAAACTGTAATCCAGAAGATGTAGACTATGTAATACCTGGAAATGATGATGCTATACGTGCAGTAAAATTAATAACACAAGTAGTAGCAAATGCAGTTATAGAAGGAAAACAAGGAGAAACTTTTGAAACTTTACAAGATGAAGAACAAAATGTAGAAACAGAAGAACCAACTAGTATTGAAGAAGTAGTATCTGAAGTTCAAGAATAAAAATAAGGGTTAGAAGTTGAAATTGAAGAAAAATTAAAAATGCAATTCCAACATCTAACCTACAAAAATAAAGGAGGAGAAAAATTATGGTTACAGCTGCTATAGTTAAAGAACTAAGAGAAAAAACAGGTGCAGGAATGATGGACTGCAAAAAAGTATTAACAGAAACTGATGGTGATATTGAAAAAGCAATTGAATTATTACGTGAAAGAGGTATTTCAAAAGCTGCTAAAAAATCAGATAGAATAGCTGCAGAAGGTGTTGTTGCAGCATTTGTAAGTGAAGATGGAAAAATAGGAAGTGTTGTTGAAGTAAATTCTGAAACAGACTTTGTTGGTAAAAATGAAGAGTTTAGAACATTTGTTGCAGATGTTGCAGAGCAAATAGCAATAGAAGCACCAACAGATGTTGAAAGTTTATTAAATCAAAAATCTATTAAAGAACCATCAAAAACAGTAAATGAAGTATTAACAGAAAAAATAGCTACAATAGGAGAAAAATTAACAATAAGAAGATTTGATAGGTTTGAATCAGCAGGTTTAGTAGAAAAATATATCCATGGAGATGGCAAAATAGGTGTATTAGTAGAATTAGAAAATGGAGATAATGAACTTGCAAAAGATATTTGTATGCAAATTGCAGCAGCAAAACCAGAATATTTAGATAGACAATCAGTTCCACAAGAACGTGTAGAAAAAGAAATGGAAATATTAAAAGTTCAAGCTATGAATGAAGGAAAACCAGCAGAAATAGCAGAAAAAATGGTTCAAGGAAGAATAGGAAAATTTTATTCAGAAATATGCTTAGTAGAGCAAGGATTTGTAAAGGATCCAGACATGAAAGTATCTAAATTACTAGAATCAAAAGGAGCAAAAATAATAAGATTTGCAAGATTTGAAAAAGGTGAAGGAATAGAGAAAAAAGAAGAAAATTTTGCTGAAGAAGTTATGAATCAATTAAAATAAATAATGTGTATTTGAAAGATTAATTAATAGATGAGATGCATCCCTAAATTTTGGGATGCATCTCATTTGCTATTCATTTTCTATTATTGTTTTGGCTATTTTGTAGATTAATTTTAATTTTTCTGTTGGACAATTTTTTAGCAAATCATTAAAGTCAGCACTCATATAATTTGTGGATGTATCTGATGTTCCACTTATTATTTTTGCTTCATCTGCTTCTAATATATTGCAGATTTCATAGATTCTTTTTAAATTAATTTTTGTACTACCAGTTTCTATTCTACTAATGTATGTGGATGATACATCTAGTATTTCAGCTATATGTTCTTGTGTTATGTTTTTTTCTAATCTTGCTTGTTTAAGCCTTTTTCCAATAAGCTTATAATCTAATGCCATTTGCATCACCTTCCTTATTAGGTAAATATAGCATTCATAAGTGAAATTAAACAGAAATATATAGGTTAATATTTACCAATAGTATAAAAATATACTTATATTTATAAAAAAGAATGATAACAAAAAATATTTTATTTAATATAATACTTAGGGGTGGAGTATGAATAGTAAAATTTTAAAAGTTATTATTATCTTTATGTTGCTTTTGATTTCATCTTTTGGACTATTATCTGGAGTAGTAAAGGCTTTAGAGCCGTCAAGTGATGTTATATATAATGGTATAGATGTTAGTACATATCAAGGAAAGATTGATTATGCATCGGTGAAGCAAAGTGGAATTGATGTTGTGTATATTAAAGCAAGTGAAGGTACAACATTGGAAGATCCATATTTTAGAATTAATTATGAGAATGCTAAAAGTAATGGAATGAAAGTTGGTTTTTATCATTTTGTAAGGGCAAGAAGTATTGAAGAGGCAGAAAAAGAGGCTGAGTTTTTTTCTTCTGTAATTTATGGTACTAATCCAGATTGTAGATTGGCAATGGATTTTGAAACTTTTGGATATTTGAACAATGATGAAATTAATGATATATCGAAAGTTTTCTTACAAAGGGTTATTAATTTAACTAAAAAACAAATGGTTATATATAGTGATACATATAATGCAAGAAATATATTCAATAAAGAACTTGCAAGTCAATATCCTTTATGGGTAGCTCAATATGGTGTGGGTAGACCAAGTGATAATGGTAATTGGAATAATTGGGTAGGTTTCCAATATACAGATGAGGGGCAAATTCCAGGGATAGATGGATATGTGGATAGAGATAAATTTACACAAGATATATTTTTAGAAGATAATATTCCTATACCAATGCCAGATCCATCTCCAGACCCAGATAAACCTCCTAAGTATGAGTCTAATATATATTATGTTGTTAAGCCAGGAGATACATTGAGCCATATAGCGCTATGGTATAATACAACAGTTGAAGAATTAGTTAAATTAAATGATATACAAAATCCTAATTTAATATATGTGGAGCAAAAAATATTAATAACAACATCAGGGGATCCAAATAAAGAAACGCATATAACATACGTTGTGAAAAAAGGAGATACCCTTACAAAACTTGCAATAAGATATGGAACAACCATTAATTCAATAGTTAAATTAAATAATATAGAAAATCCTAATTTAATATATATAGGGCAAGTATTAACAATAGATATTTCTAAAAGAAATGATATAGTACAAAATTCACCTGTATATTATAGAGTTAGAAGAGGAGATAGCTTATGGAGAATAGCAAAGAGGTACCATACGAGTGTTTCTTATTTGGTAAAATTAAACAATATAAAAAATCCGAATAGAATATATGTAGGCCAAGTGCTTACAATAAGTAGATAATATGTAATAGAAAAATTAGAAAACATTATACAATATACACTCTAAAAGTAATAAAAAAAGTACTTGATGTGTGCTGAATTATGTGCTAAAATGTATTAACAAAAAAGTTTAGGAGGTTTACAAGATGTTACTAGAAGAAAAAGTGCTGGTGTGGACACCTCACACAGACCTAAAAGGAGGGAAAGGGGTAGTATTCCTTTCCAAAGAACAAGAAAAAGATTCAACGACGACTGTATCCTATATTTGGATACCACCACACCGCAGTATTGGTTTGCATAAAAACGAGGATTATGAAGAAACTCTTATTGTTGAAGAAGGTGGTTTAATGAAAGTGAATGGTAAATATTATGATGAGTATACATGCAAAAAAGGCGAAAGCTATGACTGTTTAAATGATACGAATAAGGATATGTATATCAGATCAACAAAAACTATTTGCTAGGAGATAGTTTGTTACTGAGGAAGGTAGAACAAGTAGTTCTACCTTCCTCAGTATATATATGTTGAGATTATTTAAAATGTATAGTACTAGTAATAAATAATTTATTAGTAGTACTATGACATTAAAATTTATAATCGATTACAAATTCTTTTCCTTTTAGATAATTTAAAATGCTACTTTCAGTTGAGAAATTAAATTTTATTTTATAACTACATAATTGCTGTATTTTACAGTTAAATTTTTTGTTAATCTCATTAATACCATATTTTCCATCTCCAATTATTGGTAGATTAATATGTGCTAAATGAGCACGTATTTGATGGGTTCTTCCTGTATGAAGATTAACATCAAGCAAACAAGTATTATTTTTGTACTTTTTTAAAACATAATATGTTGTAGTAATTTTTTTGTATCCTATTTTAGGGGTATCTGAAATATATACCAATGATTTTTTCGCATCTTTAAATAAGTATGCTGTTAGAGTTTCAGAAGTTTTATTAGGAAATCCATATACTAGACAAACATAATGTTTTTCAATTTCATGATGTTTGAATTTGCTTAAAAGGATATCTAAGGCTTTATTATTTTTTGCAAAAATAACAATTCCACAAGTATGTCTATCTAATCTATGACAGGCAAAAATATTATTAGAGTATTTTTGTTGTAAAATAGAGGTAATACTATTTTTGCCTGTAACTTCTATATCCGTAGGTTTATTAATTATAATAATATTATCATCTTCATATATAATTGGTATATCTAATTTTAAATTACTGTATAAGATATCATCAGATATATATATATCAACAGTATTTCCTTTAAATACAGTAACATTTTCATTAACACGTTTATTATTAATACGTATATCTTTTTTTCTAAGAGCTTTATATATAGTATTGATACTTATACTATCGAAATTATCCATTATGAAATTAATCAATTTTTTTCCATTATATTTTTCATTTACTATTAAACTTTTCATGTATATATTATACAAATTAAAAAATCCTTTTACAATACCAAAATAAAATTTTACTGTTTATGAAAATAGGTGATATGCAAAAAACGACAAAAATCTTTAATAATGATAAAAATTATAGTATAAATAAATAATAAAATTATTTACGGAAAAGGCAATTACACAAAATTGTAATATAAGGAGGTGAAATTACAAGCAAAGTAGAGATGAAGCAGTAAAAGAGTTACGTAAATAAGAAAATAATAAAAGGAGGATTAAAAATGTCAAATACAGACAAAAAAATAGTTAGTATATTATTATTATGCATAATGATAATATCTATACTAATGCCAACACTTACATTTGCAGCAGTTAATGATGAAATAATTAAAGATAGTAAATTAAAAGATGAATTAATTAGGCTTGGGGTAGACAGTAATAATGATAAGATTATTACAAAGCAAGAAATAGAAAAGTACAAGACATCATATATGAATATACCAGAAGGAGTAAAAGATTTAACAGGATTAGAATATATTCAAGATTTAGAATATATATCAATGTATTATAATGATAAAGATATGAACTTTGGCAAAATAATTGATAAAATAACAGAAATATGTATAAATTTTAAAGAAAAAGATCAACAAGCTAATTACGATTTTAATTTTTTAAAAAAATTTAAAAATCTAAAAAGCGTAGAAATTTATGGGGGATATACTTCAAATGAACCTAACAGAAATTTTAATTTAGGGGTTCTAAATGAGATAAAAACTTTAGAGAGAATATTAATTACTAATATAAATGGAGAAGTAAATGTAAAGGATATTAAAGATTGCATTAATGTAAAAGATTTAGAAATTATAGCTAAAAATATTGATTTTGCAGGAATTTCTAATTTTAATAAATTAAATAACTTAAGAATAGAAAGAGCAGAAGAAATAAAAAATATAAAAGAAATTGAAAAATTAACTACTTTAAAAGAAGTATCAATTTATAATAGTAAACCACTAGATTTATCGATAGTAAGAAATTCTAAACAATTAGAAAGTATATATTATTATGGTGGTAATGTATCAAAAACTATAGATTTATATTGTCTTAAAGACTTACAACAATTAGAATATATTAATATTAATAGTGCTACAATAAAAAATATTAATGTAATTAGTACTCTTAAAAATTTAAAACAATTGTATATGTATGGAGTATTATTTAGTCAAGTAGATGATTATAAAAATGTTAAATTTAATGACTATACAGCATATTTAGGAGAAACAGGACAATTAAGGGATTGTGAATATTTAGGCCATAAAATTACTTTTGCATCTAGTTCATATAAAGCTGCTAATAATAATTTGGTAGATTTAAAAGATAATGGACATTTTAAGGCAAATGATTTAGGAGAAACAGAAGTTAGTGTAAATATCAATAATCAAGTTACAAAGAAATTTAAAATTAAAGTAAATGGAATTTCAGCAAATCAAGCTATTGGAAATAAAATGAAAAGCAATTTTACTGATGCTCAAACTGTTTTAAAAGCAAATGGAGATTTGTATAGAGTGTATGCAAAAGATGAAAAAGCAGTTAAACTAAATACAAATGTGCAAAAATATGTCTATGAAAGAATATATGATTACGAAAATGAAAGAATATTCCCATATTCATTAACATTAAAAAAAGATGGTATGGTAGAGTATGAGTTTAATGGAATAAAATCAACAATAAGTGATGCTAAAGATATTTACAATACAGGGTATTTGACAAATGATGGTACATATTTAGAAATCCAAAGTGATGGAACATGGAAAAAAGTAACTGACAATGTAGAAAAAATTGTAGGATCATTCATAGTAAAAAAAGATCAAAAAACATATACAATTAATAATAAATTAGTTTGTAATTTTCCAATTAAAATAGCAACTTATTCAAGTGTGGTAGATACATCAAATAGAGTATGGAAAGTGTATACTGAAGCACCTATAGTTCAAGTAGGAGAAAATTTTGATAGTCTAGTAAATGACTATGTTTATAAGGATAAATCAGGTGTTTACAGAGATATGTCTTCTGGTAAAGAAGTAACAGATTTGTATAGTTATAGTTATTGGAATGGAATTAGTTTAAAAAAAGATGGAAATTTATATTTGAATGATAAATTAGTATTAACAAAGGTAACAAACATAGTATCATATTCAAGCGATGATAGAAGTACTTATTATGATAGTGTTATTTATATGATTACAAGAGAAGATGCTAGTATTTGGCTATTATCATTAGCAGGAGAAGGGTCATTAGTAAAAGTACAAGAAACAGAAAGTAGTTTTGCTAAAAAAGGAGCTTTAACAGAAAAAATAGTAGGATATGAAAATACACTTTCTGGATTTTCCTTTAAAAACCTTTCAATAGAAAATGTTTTTAAAGGAAAATTACAAGATGGTTATACAGTAAAGGTTTTTGATGGTGAAAAACAATTAACTGCAAAAGACAAACTTTTTACAGGAGCTACCATAGAAATATATAATGCAAAAGGTAAAAAAGTAGGTACATATACAGCTTTAGTATATGGAGATGTTCAAGGAAAAGGAGCACCAGGAGTAAAAGATGCTTTAACAATTGTTAAATATAAAATGGGAAATGATATGAAATTATCTACATTACAATTAGAAGCTGCAAGAGTAACACCAAAAACAAGAAAAACAGCAGGAGAACCATCAACAGCAGATGCTTTAGCAATAGTAAAAGCAAAATTAGGAAAATATAATATACAATAAAAAACAGGAGTGAATAGAATGAAAAAAATAATTAGTTTAGTATTAATTTTAATTATATTAATGGGAATGGCAACAATTAGTAATGCAACAATTACAGAAAAAACAGCTAATATAAATGTTGCTGTAAATAAACAAGATGTAACAATAGAAGATGAAGTGGTTGTTACAGTAAGTTGGAAAGATAAAATGGAAGCAGTAGAATTTTTATTAGGATATGATAAAGATAAATTAGAATATGTATCTAGCTCAATGGATACAGATTATATTAAAGTTAAAGATGGAAAAGTAGAAGTAGTATGGATTTCATTAAATGGAAAAGGAATAAATAGTATAACTTTTACATTTAAAGCAAAAACAAAAGGAAATGCAACATTTACAATATCAGAAGCATTACTTGCAGATGAAAATGTAGAATCACCAGATAGCTATAAATATAATACAAAAACATTAAATATAAAAGAAAAAGAGGTAAAACCAGAAGAAACTACAAAACCAGAAACACCAAATAAAAATGATACAACAACACAAACACCAAATAATGACAAACAAACAACAACAGAAACAAAAAAAGATACATCAGCAGTACAAACAACTAAAAAACCAAAAAGATATACACAAGCAGGAACAAATGTAACAAATTATATAATAGGAGCAGTAGTACTTACTATTATTGCAACATTTGCGACAGTAGTAATTAAATTAAGAAGAAAATAAACTAAAAGGAGAAGAGAACATGTTAAAAGGAAAATTACTAAGCATAAAGTTTTTATATATTTTTATTCTAGTAATGCCATTTTGGTATGGTCTCTTCTTTGAATATACAGCATTTATTGCAGGTGCAATTCTTGTTTGTATATTAGCAGGAGTTATAATTCAAAAAAAAGAATTAAGGTTTTTTAAAAGTTTAAATTTTATTTTATATTCATGTATAATCACATCATATTTTTTTACAGTATTTTGGGCAATAGATAAAGCTCAAGCATGGGAGGGATTTTTAAAGTTCCTTCCAAGTGTTATTTTTTTTACTATTTTAATGCAATTAGAAAAGGAAGAAAGAAAAGGTTTATATAAGTGCATTTCATATAATGTAATCGGAATGTGTGTGTGCTGTTATATATTACAATTTATTCCAAGTATACGACCATCACTTTTTTCTGAAAATGGAAGATTAATAGGCTTTTTTCAATATTCAAATACATTTGCATTATATCTACTAATTGGATTTATAATTTTATTAAAACAGAAAAATAAGAATATATTGGAAAAAATAGGGTTAGTAGTCTTATTAGTTGGGATAATACTTACAGGTAGTAGAACAGTTTTTGTTTTGTTAATACTATTTGGATTTTATAGTATAATAAAAAAAAGAAAACAAAAAAAGGAGATATTTTCTATAATTACTATTTTTTTAGTTACTATATTATTATTGGGAATTATTTTACAAATAATAGGTAATTTTAATTTAATTACTAGATTATTTTCAATTTCACTAAAAGAAAGTACTTTTATTGGAAGAATAATATATAACATAGATGGAATAAGACTACTTATACAACATCCATTAGGACTTGGATATGGAGGATATGAGTGGATATACCATAGTATACAAACAGCGCAATATAATATTAGATTTGTACATAATGATATTTTGCAACAGGGTATAGATACAGGAATTGTTCCAATGTTATTATTATTATTTTTAATTATTCATACAATAATAAATAAAAAAAGTTCACAAGTAAATAAGGAAATATTAACTGTATTATTATTTCATTTATTTTTTGATTTTGATTTACAATTTATTATAATGCATTTTATTTTAGTAATTGCAATTTTTGAAGAAGATGCTATAATTAAACAAAATAATTTAGATAGTAAAATTATTTTGATAGTAATTCTTGTGGTGTTATTTAGTACATTTAGCTATTTTGGAATTGCAAATATGGCATTACAAAAAAATAATATAAATTTAGCAGAAGAATTATTATCATCTAATACTAATATAAAATTAAATAATTTACAAAATACAATGAAATTAGAAAAAGCAAATAATTTAGCAGATGAAATTATTAAAAATAACAAATATGTAGTAGATGCGTACAAAGTAAAGGCAACAAATGCGCTTTATGAAGAAAATTGGGAAGAAATGATATATTATCAAAAACAGGCAATTTTACTACATCCATATGAAGTTAAAGAATATGAAGAATATGTTTTATTAATAAGTCAGGCATTAGATAAAACTGTAAATAAAAATCAGCAAGAAGAAACACAAGTACTTATACATTATCTTTTAGAGGTAGAAGAGTTACTAAAAAAGGTAGTGCAAAAGACTAATCCATTAGCATATAAAAATAAAGACAAGCCTGAATTAGAATTAAAGCAAGAAATAAAAGAATATTTATCTAAGTTTAAATAGGAGTGAAAAAATTTAAACATGAAAGAAAAACATAGAAAAGAAAATAAAAAATTAAAATGGTATATATTAATAATTATATTATTAATACTTATATTTTTTACTGTATATTATTTTATAGTAAAACAAAAAGAGGGAAAAATGTTACTATCAAAAGAAAATATAGAGCAAGTAAACATAGTAGAAAATATAATACAAGAAGAAATTCCAAAAATAACAAATACATTGCCTGTACTAAATAAAGTTGAAGTAAATATGCCAGAAAAAACAGGCAAATATAGAATACTAGGGGAAATAGAAATTCCAAAGATTAATGTAAAAAAATACATAATAGATGAAGCTTCAGATGAAAGTATAAAAGTATCTGTTGCAAAATTTTGGGGACCCAATATACATGAATCAGGCAATTTTAGCATAATAGGTCACAATTATAAAAAGCATTTTGGGAAGTTAAAGTATTTAGAAAAAGGAGATACATTTACAATTACATCAAAGGATGGATTTATATGTACATATGAAGTATATGATAGCTTTATTGTAGAACCAGATGATATGAAGGATATAGAAGATACTTTAAATGGGCAAAGAGAGGTAACACTTATTACATGTTCTAATGGAGGAACAAAAAGGCTAATTGTAAAGGCAAAAGGATGCTAGTTGCTATTAATGGTTTTTTACATAAAATCCATTAATAGCTTGCTACATAAGAGGTAAGAGCGATTAGTAATTGCTCTTACCTCTTATGTAGCAATTTCATCAAAAATATTGAATTAAAAACAATGATTTTGTAAAAAACAAAAGTTAAATTTTTATTAAAAGTATTTAATTTTTTCCAAATTTGTAATATAATAGGCATGCAAACTTTTTATTACAAAGGAGGATTTTTTTATGAGTAATAAAAAAGGTAGTAAATCTAATAAAAATGATAAGACTAAAAAGATAAAAACAGTTAATGATGATGCAAAAACAAAAAGAATAGATACAGTAGATGAAAATACCAATAAAAATAAGATAAAGAAGGAGAAGAAGCCAGGTAAGACTAAGAAAAAGGGGAAACATAGAAAATTAAAATTGTTTTTGAAAATAGTTTTAGTATTATTTGTTTTGGTTGCAATTGTTGTTGGAGGAGTTATAGCAGGAGTTATTTTTGGATTATTTGGAGATGAACTTAAAATAACAAAAGAAACATTTGCTATAGAAACACAAAATACAGTGTTGCTAGATAAAAATGGAAATCAAATTGCAACATTAAATGGAGAGGAAAACAGAGAAGTAATAACATTAAATGAAATGGGTAAATATTTACCAGAAGCATTTATTTCAATTGAAGACGAAAGATTTAAGTCACATAGTGGGGTTGACATTCTTAGAACATTAAAGGCTACTTTAAACTATATGATGAAAGGAGATTCTTCTTATGGTGGAAGTACAATAACTCAGCAATTAGTTAAAAATGCTACAGGAGATAACGATAAATCACCAATAAGAAAAATAAAAGAAATTGTAAGAGCATATCAAACAGAAAGTATATATTCAAAAGATCAAATCCTTGAGGCATATTTAAATACAATTCCATTAGGTGGTGGAGGAAAAAATGTATATGGTGTTGAAATTGCTACTAGATATTATTTTGATAAAAAACCAATAGATTTAACAATTGCAGAAGCAGCATATATAGCAGGAATAACACATTCACCAAATATATATAATCCATTTAAAGAAAATCCTAATACAGAAAAAATAGCAAAAAGAACCAAAACAGTTCTTGCAAAAATGAAAGAATTAGGAAAAATAGATGAAGCTCAACATACAGAAGCAGTTCAAATAGTAGAACAAGGATTACCTTTTAAAGAGGGTGTAATAACATCTAATAATGATTTAACACAACATGAAGAAGCAGCTTTAAAACAAGTTGTAAATGATTATGCACAAAAAACAAACTTAGAGTATAAAGTAGCTTTAACTAAAATTAAAGGTGGAGGCTATAAGATATATACAACAGAAGATAAAGCAATACAAACAAGACTTGAGGAAGAATATAAAAAAGAAAAGTATATAGGAAAAGGAAATAAAAAGAAAGAAGATGGTTCATTATTAAATGAACAAACTCAATCATCAATGACAATTATTGAAAATTCTACAGGATATGTAGTAGGATGTATAGGAGTACTTGGAGAAAAAACAGCTTATGGAATAAATAGAGCAACAGATGATCCTCATCAACCAGGTTCTTCAATAAAACCAATTGCAACAATTGCACCTTCTTTAGAAGAAGGAGTTATAACAGCAGCAAGTGTTATAGATGATTCTCCAAAATCTTGGGGAGGATATACACCACATAATGCATATGCAGGTTATAAAGGATTACTAAACATAAGAAAAATGATAGAGCTATCTTCTAATGTACCAGAAGTAAAATTAATGCAAAAATTAACACCAGCAAAATCAGTACAGTATTTGAAAAATTTTGGATTAGGTCATATAGATACAAAAAAAGATGAAGCATTGTCAACAGCATTAGGTGGACTTACAACAGGTGCAACATCATTAGAGATGGCAGGAGCATATGCAACAATTGCAAATGGTGGAGAATATATAGAGCCAACATTTTATACCAAAGTAGAAGATGCTAGTGGAAAAGTAATTTTAGAAGCAGAGCAAGAAAGAAGAAGAGTATTATCAGACAAAAATGCATATATATTACAAACTATATTAAAAGAACCAGTTTATGGAGCAAATGGAACAGGAGGAGGAGCAAGAATTTCTGGTCAAGAAGTGCGTGGAAAAACAGGTTCAACAGATGATTATTCAGATAGATGGTTTTGCGGATTTACACCATACTATTCAGCAGCAACTTGGTTTGGTTATGATAAAATAGAAACTACTTCAATGACAAGAGGAACAAATAGAGCATTATCTATATGGGTAGCAGTTATGAAAGATATTCATAGTGGACTTGAAGCAAAGAATTATGAAAAACCAAGTGGAATAGTAAATGGTGGAGTATGTAGAGATTCAGGATTACTTGCAACAGAGCTTTGTAAACAAGATCCAAGAGGATCAAGAGCTTATAGTGAAATATTTGCAGCAGGAACTGTACCTACTAAAGCTTGTACAACTCATGTAAAAATAAAAATATGTAAAGAAACAGGAAAAATAGCAAATGAATTTTGTAAAGATGTAGAAGAAAAGGTATTTATAACAAGAGAAAATAGTGATAGGGATATGTCATGGAAAAATACAGCAGATGCACAATATATGGCACCAATTGATACATGTGATGTACATACTTTAGCACCAGATACAGAAAAACCAGTAATAACATTAAATTTAGATAACAAAACTAGCATTACTTTAAAACCAAATGATAAATATGATGCAAAAGATGCTACTGCAAAAGATAATATAGATGGTGATTTAACAGATAAAATTAAAAGAGAAATAAAAAAAGACGGAAAAACAGTTGATAAAGTAGACACATCTAAAGAAGGAACATATAATATAACATATACAGTATCTGATGCAGCAGGAAATACTGCAACAAAAACAAGAACAATAACAATAAAGAAAGAAACATCAGGAAACAATAATACAGTAAATAATACTAATACAACAAACACAGTAACAAATACTACAAAACCAACTACTAATACAACAAATACTACTAAAAAACATTAGTATAAAAAGGCTTCATTGCTAATTTCGATGAAGCCTATATTTTTAGAGTAGGAAGGAGAGCTTTATGGATATAAAGTTTTATAATACTTTAACCAAAAAAGAGGAAATATTTAGACCTATAGATAAAAATGTTGTAAAATTATATTCTTGTGGACCAACAGTGTATAAGGATGCAACAATAGGAAACATGAGAACAAATATATTCATGGATACATTAAGAAGAGTTTTAAAATATAATGGATATACTTTAAAACATGTAATGAATATAACAGATGTAGGCCATTTAGTTTCTGATGCAGATGAAGGAGAAGATAAAATGCTAAAATCTGCAAAAGAAGAAGGAAAATCACCATTAGAAATTGCAGAATTTTATACAAATAGATTTTTAAAAGATTTAGATGATTTAAACATAGATAAACCAGAGATTATATGTAAAGCAACAGACCATATAAATGAAATGATAGATTTTGTTAAAGGATTAGTAGAAAATGGGTATGCATATGAAACATCAACTGCTATATATTTTGATGTTTCAAAATTAGATGAATATGGAATTTTATCTGGAATTAATTTAGAGGAGCAAAAAGCAGGAGCAAGAGTTGAATTGGATAAAGAAAAGAAAAATCCATATGATTTTGCATTATGGATAAAGGCACCAAAAAATCATCTTATGAAATGGGATAGTCCATGGGGATTATGCTATCCAGGGTGGCACATAGAATGTTCTGCAATGGGAAAAAAATATTTAGGTAAAGAATTTGATATACATACAGGTGGAATAGATTTAATTCCTACACACCATGAGAATGAAATAGCACAAAGTAAAGGATTAACAGGAAATAATCCAGCAAGATTTTGGATGCATGGAGAATTTTTGCTAATTAATGGTGGAAAAATGTCTAAGAGTTTAGGTAATGTATATTTATTAAAAGATATCATAGAAAGAGGATATTTACCACTTGCATATAAAATGTTTTGTTTTTCATCAAATTATAGAAATAAGCTTAATTTTACATGGGAAGCAATAGATGCAGCCAATAAGTCGTTAATAAAATTAAAAGATGCATATGCAAAGCATTTAGAAGGAAAAGAAGATATAACAGATGAAATTATATGTGATTATGAAAATAGATTTCATGAAGCTATTAATAATGATTTAAATATGCCTCTTGCACTAAGTATTGTTTGGGAAGCTGCTAAAAATCCAACTAAGTCTAAAAAAATAGCAAAATTATTATTAAAATTTGATACAGTAATGGGATTAAAAATAGATGAACAAATAGAAATTAAAATACAAATACCAGAAGAGATAAAACAATTAGTAGAAAAAAGAAAACAAGCCAAAGAAAATAAAAATTGGGAATTAGCAGACAAAATAAGGGAGGAAATAAATGAAAAAGGTTATATGTTAAAAGACACAAAAGATGGCACATTAATAGAAAAGTTATTGTAACCATTGTAAAAAATGAAATACTGGTGTAAAATATACAAAAATAGGTATAATAATAAAAAAGAAAAAGGAGAAAATCTATATGACACAAGATAAAAATATGGGATTTTTTACAAGAGTTATAACAAGTATAAAAGATTTTGATAAATATCAGATTTTCGCAACTGAAAATATACCAGTTGCAATAAAATATTTATTAAAAATTATGATTATATTTGTAGTACTAGTAGTATGTATATATACTTATAAGTTTTCTATAACAGTAAATAATGCTATAAATTATTTTAAAGAAGATATAACACAGATAAAATACAGTGATGGGAGTTTGCAAATTAATTCAGACCAGCCAACAATAATAGATACAACAGGTGAGATAATAGAAAAAATAATTATAGACACAGGAGCAAATGAAGAAAAGCAAAAAGAATATATAGATAAAATAAATAGTAATTCTACTGCAGTTATTTTCTTAAAAGATAAAATTGTATTAAAAAACCAAATGATAACACAATCTATGGAGTATAAATATGCAGATATTGCAAAAAATTATTTAATAGGGAATTTTGAAAAAGAGGATGTGCTAAACGCTATTTCAAATGTAAATATAGTTGGCATATATGTTATGTTCTTTATAACAATGTTTATATACTTATTTATAATTTATATTACAAGTACTTTAATAGACGTATTAATGCTAGCAGTATTAGGCTTTTTAGTTTCAAGAATTGCTAGAATGAAACTTAGATTTAAAGCCACATATAATATGGCAATATATGCATTAACATTACCAATAATATTAAATTTAATATATATAATAATAAATTCATTAACAGGAATTACAGTACAGTATTTTAATTGGATGTATACAACTATATCATATATTTACATTATAATTGCTATATTAATGATAAAAACTGATTTAATAAATAAAGAGATGGAATTAATGAAAATAGTACAAGAGCAAAAGAAGGTAAAAGAAGAAATACAAAAACAAAAAGAAGACCAAAATGAAGAAGAACTAAAGAAAAAAGAAGATAATAAAAAAGATAAAGAAAATGAAGAAGCAGATGATTCTAACAAAGATAATAATTTAGGAGATAATAACTTAGCTCCACAAGGTTAGAACATTAAATAAAATGAAAGGACGTAAAAATGGATAAAAAAGAAAACAAGAAAAATAATAAAAAACAATTATATGCATTATTAACTATAGCAACTTTACTTATAATAACAGTATTTGTATTTGCAATATATATGCTAGAAACAAAAAATAAAGATGATGATACACAAATATCGTATACAGAATTAATAAAACAAATAAATGAAGGTGCAGTAGAAAAAATTGAGATGACAGTAGGAAGTACTTCTATAAAAGTGAAACTAAAAAATCAAGAAGAGGAAAAAAAGGCGATTGTACCTAGTACACAAGCATTTATAGAACTTGTTCAAAAAAAGGTTGAAGATGGAAATGATGAAATAGAATTAAAACAATATAGACAAAGTGCAATTTCAAAAATTCCAACAACTTTATTTAGTATATTACCAACAATAATGATGGTAGCATTGTTTGTATTAATATTTAAAATGCAAGGTTTAGGGGACAAAGGCAAAATATATGATGGGCAAGAAAATACAACAGATATACGTTTTGATGATATAGCAGGTTTAGACGAAGAAAAAGCAGAATTAATAGAAATTGTAGATTTTCTAAAAGAGCCAAAACGTTTTTATGATATGGGAGCAAAAATACCAAAAGGAATACTATTATATGGAAAGCCTGGAACAGGAAAAACATTAATAGCAAAGGCAATAGCAGGAGAAGCAGGGGTTCCATTTATATCTATGAGTGGTTCAGAATTTATAGAAATGTTTGCAGGACTTGGAGCATCAAGAGTAAGAAAGTTATTTGAAAGAGCAAGAAAGTTATCTCCATGTATAGTATTTATAGATGAAATTGATGCAATTGGTTCTAGAAGAACTAGCCAAAGTGGAGCAGAATCTGAAAATAATCAAACACTAAATCAATTATTAGTTGAGATGGATGGATTTGAAAAAAATGAAACAATAATAGTGCTTGCAGCAACCAATAGACCAGAGATGTTAGACAAAGCTTTACTACGTCCAGGAAGGTTTGACAGACAAATAACAATAGCTCCACCAGATGTAAGAGGAAGGGAAGAAATACTAAAAATCCATTCAAAAGAAAAGAAATTTGCAGAAGATGTAACTTTGAAAAGTATTGCAGAAGATACAGCAGGATTTACAGGAGCAGAACTTGCCAATATATTAAATGAATCAGCAATTGTTGCAACAATAAACAAACATGAAGCTATTGAACAATCAGATATAGAAGAAGCTGTAAAAAAGGTAGTAGTAGGGCTTAAGAAAAATAGTAGAGTAATATCTGATAAAGAAAAAAGATTAACAGCGTACCATGAAGCAGGACATGCAATAGTTGGAAGATGTTTAGATACAGTAGAGGACTTAAAAGAAATATCTATAATACCAAGAGGTGTAGCAGGTGGATACACAATGTACAAAACGAATGAGGATAAATTCTACAAATCTAAAACAGAGATGGAAGAAAAGCTAATAGGATTGTTAGGAGGACGAGTAGCAGAAAAATTAGCACTAAACGATATTTCAACAGGAGCAAGAAATGATATACAAGTAGCAACACAGATTGCAAAAGATATGGTAACAGTATATGGAATGAGTGAAGCACTAGGACCAATATCATTAGAAGATCAAGAAACACTAGCAGTATTTGGACAAGACATAGAAGATGTAATAGGAGAAGAAGTAAAAACATTAATAGATACAGCATATAAAAGAGCAGAACAAATACTAAAAAATAATATAGAAAAATTAGAAATAGTAGCAAATACTTTACTAGAAAGAGAAACGATTTCAGCTGAGGAGTTTGAGGAAATAATTAAATAAAAGAAAGATATATATAAATTCTATGACTGGTATGTAATGCCAATTATAGAATTTTTTTTAAGAAATAAATAGATTATGGAAATAAACACACAATTAGCATAATATATAATTTCCAAAAGCAAAAAAAGTAATTGACCTAATAAAGAAATAAATATATAATATGAATATAATTTTTGAAGTAGGAAAAATAGATACGAAAGGGGAAAGGATGGAAAAAGAAACGATTAAAAGAAAAAGTTATAAAAGTAATAATGCAATAACATTAGTAATAGTGATAATATTAGTAGGATTGGCGATAAATTTCGTAATAAATAAAGTAGTGTTGGAAAAAACAGATATTGAAACACACAAATATTTAAGCCAACAAGATAAAGAACAAAAAGAATTAGAAGAACTATATAGTAAAATAAATGGAAATGAGCAATTACCAGAAAATAATAAAGATATAAAGGTAGGCACAATAGTAAAATTAGAAGATAAATGGATAAAAACGACACCATCATTAATATCAACACAAACTAAAAAAGAGATAGAAAGCTCAATAAAAGTATCAACAGTGTATGCAGTATCAACAGGGCAAGGAGAAACAGTTCCTGTTCCAATAGGATTTTATTATGTAGGTGGAAAAATAAATGAAGGCGTAATAATATCAGATAATGAAGAAGATAGATATGAAGATGGAGTAGATAAAACATCTCATGAATATGCAACGAAATTAAAAGGAAATCAGTTTGTATGGATACCTTGCAAGTTAGAAGACTATAAAAAAATAGATTGGGGTAAAGAAAATGCTAAATGGGATATGGAAATATCAGAAGCAGAAAAAGTACAGGTAGAAAAATATGGGGGATTTTATATAGGTAGATATGAAGCAGGAGTATCCACATATAATGAGCTAACAGGTAATTTTGAAAATAGTGTAATATTTAATAATAATGCATTATTACACAATGGAGTAACTACACAAACAGGAATAAATAATTGGACAGGACAAAATTATGATTATATAGCAAGACAAGAAGGAACTATAGTAACAACAGGAACTAATAAAGCAACAGGAAATATAGTAGAAAAAGCAAATAGTATACCATACAATTTTGCAGATTATTATACAGCAGTAGAGATGACAAGAAGAATGTATGAAAATCATGAATCTGTAATAAGTGGATTAGTAACAGGGACACAGTGGGACATGATGATGAAATATATGCAAGAAAATGGAGTAGATGTATTAACATCTAATTGGGGAAATTATGATGATGTAAGATTAACAGATTTACGAGGATATTATGCAGATCAAACACTACAAGGAGGGGCAAGCCAATTTAAAAGTGTAAATGAAATTACAGGAACAAATGCAGAAAAAGGTACACGTGTATTATTAACAACAGGTTCAACTGAGCAAGTAAAAAGGAAAAATCTATATGATGTAGCAGGAAACTTATGGGAATGGACTACGGAAACAGCATATAGAGCTGACATAAATTATAATAATAATACAACATACAACACATACATGCTTCGTGGAGGGTGCTTATATTCTGATTATGATAATTGGCCAGTAGTAGTACGTGGAAATAGTTATGCAAGTATGGCTAATTTTATTCGCGGATTTCGCCCTATGATTTATATGAAGTAGAGGAGTTTTTAGTTTTTATATTATGGAAAAGAGATGTGTAATTCTAATAGAGTTATGCATTTTTTTATGTTTCTAACAAAAGAGATAAGTAAGTAAAGATTACATATAATTATAAGGGGAATTATATAAATTTTATGGTGATGTATGGATTGCTTAAATATAATTTAAGGCTATGGAGGTGGATGCTTTGAAACAAAGTATAAGACTTATATTAATTATTATGGCAGCAATATTACTGCTATTAATGGTTAAATACGTATTATATGCAAATAATGTAAAAAACAAACAAAAGGAATTAAAAATAGCACAACAAGAAGTCATAAAAGCAGATACAAATGAGGAAATTGAAAATTATATGTTTGATGAGTTATTAAATTATGAAAAAGCTAAAGAAAAATTAGAAAAAATGAGTTTAGATGAAAAAGTAAGTCAAATGTTTTTAGTAAGATGCCCTAAAAATCGGTGCAAATGATATGGTGAAAATATATCAACCAGGAGGGTATATTTTGTTTGCAAGGGATTTTGAAGGTAAAACAAAAGAACAAGTAATTAGTATGTTACAAGAGTTTCAAAATAACAGTAAAATAGCAATGATTTTAGGGGTTGATGAAGAAGGTGGAAAGGTGTGTAGAGTTAGTATTAATTCTAATTTATCTAAATATAAGTTTAAATCACCTCAAGAATTATATAAAGAAGGTGGATTTGAAAGGATATATGCAGATACAATAGAAAAATCTAAATTATTAACAAGTTTAGGAATAAATATGAATTTAGCACCAGTAGCAGATGTTTCAGAAAATAAGTCAGATTATATATATGAAAGGACTTTTGGAAAAGATGCAAAAGAAACTTCTAAATATATACAAACAGTAGTAACTGCAATGAAAAGTGAAAATATTGCATGTACATTAAAACATTTTCCAGGATATGGAAACAACAAAGATAGTCATACAGATGTAACCATTGATAATAGACAAATAGATGAATTGGAAAAATCTGATTTTCTACCATTTAAAACAGGAATAGAAGCTGGAGCGCAATCTATATTAGTATCTCATAATATAGTAAATGCAATAGATTCCCATTTTCCAGCATCACTTTCAATAAAAGTGCATAGTTTATTAAGAGAAAAATTTGAATTTGAAGGTTTAATAATAACAGATGATTTAGCTATGAATGCAACAAAGAAGTTCGCAAATGTAGAAGAATTAGCAATAATGGCAGTAGAAGCGGGAAATGATTTAATAATAACATCAGACTTTATAAAGCAAAGAGAAGCAATAATTAATGCTGTAAAAAGCAATAGAATAGATGAGCAAATAATAAATAGAGCAGTAATAAGAATATTAGCATATAAATATTACATTATTCCTGGATTATTATAATGTTATTATTTAATTTAATCCTTAATAATTTCTTCCTAAGACAATATATTTTGCACCTGCATATAGCAGTTGATTAAGGAGAAGAGCTTTCAATACCTAATTCTTCTAAAAATCTACTAAATTAGGTAATTCATTTTTCACAATCATGTAACTGTTTTTCTAAGTATATAGTGTTGTAGCTATTAAAAAAATGAGTAAACAGGTTATGAAAATGAATGCACAATAAGGAAAATATTTGTACACTATCAGTAAAAAACTAATTGACTAAAAAAAGAAAAAAATATATAATGTGAATATAATTTTTAAAGAAGGAAAAAATAAAAAAGAAGTACGAAAGGAGTAAAATGGAAAGAAAAAATAAAGTAAATGTAAATGTTAGAAAAAACAAAGGAATAACATTAATAGCATTGGTAATAACAATACTAATATTATTAATATTAGCGGGAGTAACAATTGTAATTATAATGGGAGATAATGGTTTAATAAATAGAGCAAACGATACAAAGATTGCAACAGATATAGAAAGTATAAAGGAAGAAATAAAAATAGATATATTAGATAAGCAGCTAGAAAATAAAGGAAAGATATCAGATGATATGTTAAAGGGAATATTAGAAAAGTATGGTGAATTATCCAAAGAAGAAAAATTAATAGATAAAACATTAACAACAACAAAAGGAAACTATGAAATAAAAGTATCAGATATATTTAATGGAACAACTGCAAAAGAACCAGTAATAGCAGACAAGAGTGGAGCAAATTCACCCAATATAAAAAACTTTGCACAAAAAACATATGTGACATGGGATTTAAACGAAGCAGGAACAGAATATGTAATAAATGATAAACAAACAACACAGCCAGATAATTGGTATGATTATGAAAATGGAAAATGGGCAAACATAAAAACAACAAATAAAGTAAGTGATACAGAAACATTAGAAGCATATTGGGTATGGATACCAAGATATGAATATATAGTACCAACTTCTACAACAGCAACTGAAATACAAGTAAGATTTATAGGAACAGATAAAAAAGAAGGGACAGAAGGATATACAAAACAAACTGATGGAACAATAAAATCAAGTGATGGATATACCATACATCCAACTTTTACAAATGAAGGAAATGGAGGATTTGGAGAACTAGATGGAATATGGGTAGCAAAATTTGAAGCAGTAAGCAATACTTCTAACATATCAGATGGTGGGGGGAATGATTCGAATTTAAAAGTTCAGTCAATACCAAATCAGCCAAGTTGGAGAAATATCCAAACAACAAATATATTTACAGTATGTAGAAAAATGACGAATGAAGGAGAAGTATTAGAAGGTTCAACTGTAGATAGTCATATGATGAAAAATATAGAATGGGGAGCAGTAGCAATATTAAGCCAAAGTAAATATGGAATATTTAACCCACAAAGTAATATAAAAGATCCAATAGATGGAACAAGTAGACGAATATGGAATAATCCAAGTAGTTCATATATTACAGGTTCAGTTGGAAGTTCAGAAGATGATAAAAGTAAATCGAGTGTAAATGCATATAATTCAACAAATGGACCAAAAGCAAGTACAACAGGAACTGTATATGGAGTATATGATATGGCAGGAGGAAGTTGGGAATATGTGGCTGGATGTTTAAATGGACAAGAAAATGCTAAATTTGGAGTAACAGCAGGAGATAGCAAATATGTAGATTTATATACAAATTCAAGCAATTCTTCTACAAACTATGACGGAGCAAAAATAGGAGATGCAACAAAAGAAACGAAAAAATGGAATGGCAACTACTCTGACTTTGTATACTTATCTTACCCAGTTTTCATACGTGGTCGGTAGTTACGATAATGGCACACTTGCAGGAGTGCTTGCATTCGGCAACACCATCCCAGGGTTTGCTGACAGCTACAACAGTTTCCGTGTGGTGTTAGTCCCATAAGTGACTTTGTTCCTTGATACTTGATAAGAAAATTGTAATAAATATAGAGGCAGGGGCGAGTTACATAGGATATATGTGTTATTAGAATGCCAGTGTAAAAGCATCATATAATACATGCGTGAATGTATGGAAACTTGTTTATATATCATAAACACATAAACAGTAATTCCTGAGTTAGTAGTAAAATGGCAAATATTTGTGATTATGAAAGACAGTATTTAACAAAAGAATACTGTCTTTAAAAATTATAATAATCTTTTAATAAATCTTCATAAATTTTATTTCTAGCATTTTCTGTATATAAAAAATCAAATGACTTGATTCTAAAACCAAGAATTTGTTAAAACCGATAATCTTATAACCACAACAATATCCCATATTTTATATTATTGTTGTATAAAATGGAATTTTATGGTATTATATTAATGTATTAAAAAAAAGGAGAAATATATGTTAGAAGTATTTATAGATACATTTATAGATAGTATAAAATTATTACCATTTTTATTTATTGCATACTTAATAATGGAATATTTAGAACATAAAACAAGTGACAAATCTAAAGAATTAATTAAAAAATCTGGAAGATTTGGGCCAGTTTTAGGTGCAATATTAGGTATATTTCCACAATGTGGGTTTGGAGCAATGGCAGCAAATCTATATGCAGGAAGAATAATAACAATGGGAACTTTAATTGCAATATTCTTATCTACATCTGATGAAATGTTACCAATACTTATTTCAGAATCAGTTTCATTAGATATAATAATTAAAATATTAGCAATTAAATTAATAATAGGAATTATTGCAGGAGCTATAATAGATGCTATTGCTTCTAAGCTAAAAAAACAAGTTGAAGAAAATAATGAAATTGCTAATATATGTAAACATGGGCATTGTCATTGTGAAAATGGAAGTGTAGTAAAATCGGCATTAAAGCATACAGTAAATATATTTATATTTATAAGTATAGTTTCATTAATATTAAATATAGTTATTCATTTTGTAGGAGAGGACAACCTATCTAATCTAATACTAAATAAACCAATACTAGGCCCAATAATATCTAGTTTAATAGGGTTAATACCAAATTGTGCATCATCTGTTATAATTACAAAACTATATTTATCTGGAGTAATAAATATGGCAACAATGATATCAGGATTATTAGTCAATTCAGGAGTTGGAATTTTGGTGCTATTTAAGGTAAATAAGAGAATAAAAGAAAATGCTAGTATTATTGTATTGTTATACACGATTGGTGTAATAGGTGGAATTATATTGCAATTTATGGGAATGTGAAATATTATTGATTTACTGACGAAGGATTAAAATTATGTGGTTTTAGTGAAAAAGAGATATTAAAAATTAGAGTAAAATAAGAGTGGATAATTTAAAAGTAAGTAATGAAGAAGTAAAACAAGAAGTATTAGAATGTATGAAAGTATTAAATTTAATTGTAGAAGGACGATTGTTAATCGCCCTTCTTTTTAAGTATAAAGCTTATATATCTAAAATCTGCTTTACACGTAGTACATCTTCATTTGTAGCATCAGGCACGTCATTTAATTCGTATTTTAATCCTAAATTTTCCCATTTATATTTTCCTAAACTGTGATATGGTAAAATTTCTACTTTTCTTACAGTATTTAGTGAAGATATAAAATCCTTTAATTTAAGTAAATCATCTTCATCATCTGTAATTCCAGGAATTAATACTTGCCTTATCCACATAGGTTTATTATTAGTACTTAAAAATCTAGCAAAATCTAATTCTTTTTCATTAGAAAAGCCTACTAAATTTTTACATTTTTCAGAATTTATATGTTTTATATCTAATAAAAATAAATCAGTTAAAGTAATAAGTTCTTTTATTTGATTTGTTATAGTTACCATACCTGATGTATCTATTGCAGTATGTATGTTTTTTTGTTTTAGTATTTTAAATAATGAAACTAAAAAACTACTTTGCAATAGTGGTTCTCCACCAGAAATAGTAACACCACCATTAGATGATGTAAAATAATTAGAGTATTTTTCAATATCCTTTACAAGTTCATCTAAAGTTATAATTTTTCCAGAATTTATATCCCAGGTATCTCTATTATGGCAATATTTACATTTTAAATTACATCCACCGCATAAATACAACAAATCTAATTCCAGGACCATCTACAGTACCAAATGTTTCTATTGAATGTATTTTTGCCATAGTATTTTTATCAAAATTTTCCATAAATTACTCCTAATATAGTTGTAGGGGCGATTATTAATTATCTGCTCGTAGAAGCATTGACAAATAATAATTGTCCCTATTAATATTTACTAAATTTTATTTTGTATTGTTCTATTAATAACATCTAATTGTTGTTCACGTGTTAATTTTATAAAATTAACAGCATACCCAGAAACACGTATTGTAAGCTGAGGATAATTTTCAGGATGTTCCATTGCGTCTTCAAGTAATTTTCTATCAAATACATTAACATTTATATGATGACCTGTGCTAATAAAATATCCATCTAACATATTCACTAAATTAGAAATTCTTATATTATCATCTTTTCCAAGAGCAGAAGGAGCAATAGCAAATGTATAAGATATTCCATCTTCTGAGTATTCATAAGGAAGTTTAGAAATAGTGTTTAATACTGCAAGAGAACCATTAGTATCTCTTCCATGTAGTGGGTTTGCACCAGGTCCAAAAGGTTCACCAGCAAGTCTTCCATCAGGAGTATTACCTGTTGCTTTTCCATAAACTACATTTGATGTAATTGTTAATATAGATAGTGTATGTTTAGAATTTCTATAAGTATGATACTTTTGTAATTTAGTTAAAAATGTTTTAACTAAATAAGTAGCAATATTATCAACTCTATCATCATCATTTCCGTATTTTGGGAACTCACCTTCTACTTTATAATCAATAACAAGTCCTGTATCATCTCTAATTGTTTTTACTTTTGCATATTTTATTGCAGATAAAGAATCTGCTACAACAGAGATTCCAGCTATTCCACAAGCCATTGTTCTTAAAATATCTTTATCATGTAAAGCCATTTCTAATGCTTCATATGAATACTTGTCATGCATATAATGAATTGCATTTAAAGCTTTTATATATATTTTTGCAACATAGTCCATCATAACATCAAATTTTGCCATAACTTCGTCATAGTTTAAATATTCAGAAGTAATAGGTTCAAATCTTGTAGTTATTTGTTTTCCAGAGATTTCATCTCTACCACCATTTATTGCATATAATAATGTTTTAGCAAGATTTGCACGTGCACCAAAGAATTGCATTTGTTTACCTATCTTCATAGCAGAAACACAACAAGCAATACCATAGTCGTCACCTAAAGTTATTCTCATTAAATCATCATTTTCATATTGAATAGATGATGTTTTTATAGAAAGGTCACAAGTAAATTTTTTAAATCCATCAGGTAGATTTTTTGACCATAATACAGTTAAATTTGGTTCAGGGGCAGGACCTAAAGTATTTAGTGTATGAAGTACTCTAAAAGAGTTTTTAGTAACTAAAGTTCTTCCATCAATTCCCATACCACCAATAGATTCTGTAACCCAAACAGGATCACCACTAAATAGTTCATTGTATTCTGGAGTTCTTAAAAATCTTACTAAACGTAATTTCATAACAAAATGATCCATTAATTCTTGAGCTTCTGTTTCAGATATAACACCATTTTTTAAATCTCTTTCAAAGTAAATATCCAAGAAAGTAGAGGTTCTACCAATACTCATAGCAGCACCATTTTGATCCTTTATTGCACCTAAATATGCAAAATACAACCATTGTACAGCTTCTTGTGCAGAAGATGCAGGTTTAGAAATATCATAACCATATTTTAAAGCCATTTTTTTCAAATCTTCTAAAGCCACAATCTGATCATGTATTTCTTCACGTTGTCTTATAATATCTTCTGTAAATTCATCTACATTTAATATTTCTAATTCGTATTTTTTTTCTGAAATTAAGACATCAACACCATAAAGTGCAACTCTTCTATAATCACCAATTATTCTTCCACGACCATATCCATCAGGAAGTCCTGTAATTAAATGAGAACTTCTAGCAGCTCTAATATCTGGTGAATATACACTAAATACACCATCATTATGAGTTTTTCTATATGTGTTATAAATTTTATCTGTTTCAGGGTCTACTTCTAGTCCATATGCTACACAAGATTTTTCTACTATTTTAATACCACCATTTGGCATAATTGCTCTTTTTAAAGGGGCATCAGTTTGAAGACCAACTATTTTTTCAAGGTTTTTATTTATATATCCAGCATCATATGCATTAACAGCAGAAGGAGTTTTAGTGTCAGCATCTAAAACACCACCATTTTCTCTTTCTTTTTTATATAAGTCTAAAACTATATCCCATAGTTTTTTTGTACTATCAGTTGCTTGAGATAAAAAGCTTGCATCACCTTCATATGGAGTATAATTAGCCATTATAAATCCTCTAACATCTATTTCATTTTTCCATTCTCCTTTTTTAAAACCATCCCATTGTTTAAAATCCATATTGTACCTCCTATATAATAATATTTAAAAATCATATTTAATGACAACTATTTTGTTGCCACTATTAATAATACCATAAGGTAGCGACTATATCAATAAAAAACAACAAAAAGTTACAAAAAAGACACTGTAAAATATTAACAAAAAAAGAAATAATTCATATTATAAGATAGGAGGATAATAGAAATGGAGAATTTTATAATAAGCGCAACAGTATGGACACTTGCTCTATATGGATTATTTGAAATTATAAAAACAGTTATATACATATGTTCATATACGAACTTAAAATCAGATGGAATATATATGATAATAGCAGTAAAAAATCAAGAAGGAAAGGTAGAAGGATTTTTACGTTCAATATTATTTAGGTTTTTATATGGAAAAGAAGAATATATAAAAGATATAATAGTAACAGATTTAGATTCAAGTGATAATACGATGAAAATATTAGAAAAATTACAAAGAGATTATAAGTGCATAAAAGTAGCTAATTGGAGGGAATGTAAGGAAGTTATTGATAACATAGATATAAATTAAAAAGAAATATTTAAGTAAAAAATAATGAGGGAGAGTTTTTATTAGATTCTTCCTATATTTTATTTAAAAAAGTGTTACTATTCACAGACAATAGCAGTAAGTAGCGAAGACTAAGTAATATATTTTATTTTGTAATGAAGACCCGACAGCCCATTGAGGCGGGGGAATACCCGTGAGCTTGGAGGGCGAAATGAAAAAATAAAATATATTACTTAGCCGTAGCGGATTTTATTATATATGCTGTGGACTGTAATAAAAAAGCAGGATTTTAGTATGAAATTAAAAAAAATCATTGAAAATATATGAATTAATATATATAATATAGAAAAAAAGTAGTGAATATTAAAATTAGGGGGAATAAGTATGAAGAATCAAAAAGGTATAACATTGGTTATGTTAGCTGTTACTATTGTGATTATGGCAATACTTGCAGGAGTGACAGTTAATGTTGGAAGCGATATAATAAAACAAGCAAAAATACAAACACTTAATACTAATATGCTACTTTTACAAGCGAAAGTAAAAACTATTTCAGAAGAAGCAAGTTTTAATAAAAACACAGACAATTATAAAGGAAGCAAAGTAAGTGAAATAACTTCAAATGAAAAAATAAATAATTTAAAAGAAAAAGGAGTAATAGAAAACCCAGAACAGTGTTATCTATTATCAAAAGACGATTTAAACGCATTAGGACTTGAAAAAGTGGATATACATGATGGATATATTGTAAATTATGAAACAGAAGAAATTATATATGTAAGAGGAATAAAATTAGGGAATCAAACATTTTATAAATTATCTGAAACACAAAGTTTAACAGTTGAATAATATAAAAAAATGCGATTTTTGGATAAATCTAGAAAGGAATAGAAGTTATAGTGCGAGAAAAAGAAATAGAAAGATTAAAAAATCTAAAACAAATAGAAAATGAAATTTACGAAAAAGACAAAAATATAAATTATATATGTGGAATAGATGAAGCAGGTAGAGGACCACTTGCAGGGCCAGTAGTAGTAGCAAGTGTAATACTACCAAAAGATTCGATGATAGAGGGAGTAAATGATTCTAAAAAAGTTTCAGAGAAAAAAAGAGAGATTGTATATGAACAAATTATTAATGAAGCAATAAGCTATTCAGTTGGAATAATAGATCATGAAGAAATAGACAAAATAAATATATTAAATGCAACAAAGCAAGGATTAACAACATCAATTAGACAACTAAGTATAAAACCAGATTTAATTTTAGTAGATGCATTACAACACATAGATACATTATCAATACCATACACATCAATAATAAAAGGAGATGCGAAAAGTTACTCGATAGCAGCAGCTTCAATAATAGCTAAAGTAACAAGGGATAGAATAATGAGGCAGTTTGACGAAATATATCCTATGTATGGTTTTGAAAAACATAAAGGATATGGAACAGCAGCACATATTGCAGCAATAAAAGAACATGGGATATGTGCTATACATAGAAAAAGCTTTGTTAAAAATTATATATAAAAGGATGGTTAAAAGTGAATATAATAGAAATTATAGCTAAAAAAAGAGATAAAAAAGAGTTAACAAAAAATGAGATAGAATATTTTATTAAAGAATATACAGCAAATAATATTACAGATTATCAAGCAGCAGCATTAATTATGGCAATATATATAAATGGGATGACAAATGAAGAAATTACAAATTTAACAATTGCTATGGCAAACTCAGGCCAGAGTTTAGATTTATCTATGTTTGGTAAAAATGTTGTAGATAAACATTCAACAGGAGGAGTTGGAGATAAAATTACATTAATTCTAATGCCAATAATTGCATCTTGCGGAATTCCAGTTGCTAAAATGTCTGGAAGAGGACTTGGATTTACAGGAGGAACAATAGATAAACTAGAATCAATTCCAGGATATAATACGAATATAGATATACAAGAATTTATAGAAAATGTACAAAACATAGGAATAAGTTTGATTGGTCAAACAATGAACTTAGCACCAGCAGATAAAAAAATATATGCACTAAGAGATACAATAGCATGTACTCAAAGTATTCCACTAATAGCATCAAGCATAATGAGCAAAAAAATAGCAGCAGGAGCAAATAAAATAGTATTAGATGTAACATGTGGAAGTGGAGCATTTATGAAAAATATACAAGATGCCAAAATACTAGCAAAAACAATGAAACAAATAGGAGAATTAGCAAATAAAGAAACTGTATGTGTAATAACAAACATGGATGAACCTATTGGATATGCAGTAGGTAACAACTTAGAAGTAATAGAAGCAATAAATGCATTAAATGCAGATATGCCAGAAGATGTAAAACAAGTAGTATTAGAATTAGGAGCACAAATGTTAAAACTTGCAGGGATTTGTGATAATATAGAAGAAAACAAAAAAATCATAATCAAAAAAATAGAAAATAAAGAAGCATATAATAAATTTAAGCAATTAATACAAAATCAAGGCGGGGATGTATCATACATAGAAAATACAGCAAAATTTGAAAAAGCAAGATATATAATACCAGTAAAATCAGATAAAACAGGATACATAAAAGCACTTAATGCACAAAAAGTAGGAGAAATTGCAGGAAAATTAGGGGCAGGAAGAGTAAAAAAAGAAGATGCAATAGATGCAACAGTAGGAATAGTGCTTTGCAAAAAGACTTCAAACAAAGTACAAACAGGAGATATACTTGCATATGTTCATGCAAACAATGAAGAAAAAGCATATAAGGCAGTAGAGGAATTAAAAGGTATATATGAAATAGTACAAGAGGAAGTAAAAGAGCAAGAAGTCATATTAGGGATAATTCAATAATAAAAATTATATTAGTATAACTAATTTATAATAAAAATGGATAATATAAACAAAGAAAAGATGTGCAAAAATGCATATCTTGGTTACAATTCACAGACAATAGCAGTAAGTAGCGAAGACTAAGTAATATATTTTATTTTGTAATGAAGACCCGACAGCCCATTGAGGCGGGGGAATACCCGTGAGCTTGGAGGGCGAAATGAAAAAATAAAATATATTACTTAGCCATAGCGGATTTTATTATATATGCTGTGAACTGTAACATATCTTTTTAATTGCATTGAAAGATTTAAAAATTATATAGATTTTTTATGGAAGATGGAGTATAATGTGGGTGTATAAAGATAAAAATCATTTTAAAATTGCAAAATAAGAGAATAGGAGAGTGATAATAAATGACATATGAATTTGCTAAATATCCTGATGGTACATTAGGAGTATTTTCTAGTATTGGAAAAAAGGAAAATGGTGAAGAATATATTAATATTACTTTTGAAAGAGCGATGGAGTATGGATTTGATACTTATGTTATTGAATTACCAAGTTATAAGATAGTTTTAGAAGAAGGTTCTTACTCAGATGAAGAAAAGAAAACATTTTTAGAAATCGTAAAAAATGGTGCATCGTTCTTTTTTAAATATGCACGATTAGGGGGATTAGAAATTGCCTAGTATTTTTGAATTAAAACGGATATAAAATATATTTTTGGACAAATGAAAATGATGAACCTATTCATGTTCATATATCAAAGGGGAATCCGATACCTAATGCCACTAAAGTTTGGATAACTCAATCAGGAGGGTGCATTCTTTGCCATAATAAAAGCAAAATACCTGAAAAGGAATTAAATATTATATGTGAAGATATTTCTTTACATTATTTTCAGATTGTTGAAAAATGGAAAGTAATTCATTCTGGAAATATAAAATTTTATTGTTAAATTTAAATAACAAAAAAGATGTGCAAAAATGCATATCTTTTTTGTCAAATATCAACATATTAAAGATTAAAGTTATAAATCCAATAGAATTTATTATGGAGGTGATTTAAATGGCAGTAACCATAAGGGAATTAGAAAAAATAAGAAGAGAAGGTCTTAAAGCCTTAAAAGATAAATTAGGCGTTGAAGGTATGATAAAATTCATACAAATGTATAGTGATGGAAAAGGAAACTATACTAAGGAAAAGTATGAAAATCCTGAAGAATTAACAATAGAATATTTTGAAAAATTTTTAGAAGAAAACAACTAATTAAATGTTAACTGCAACTTGTTTTGCGAATATAAATGCACAGGTGAACAAATGTGACTTATAACCTACTTACAACAAATAAATGCGTAAATGAACAAATAATAAAAGCTATTCCTAAATGCAGGAGTAGTTTTTTATGTGTTTTATTGATTTTTTTCAATTGATATGCCAAAATGTAACACAACAAAATAAAGGTTATAGATAATGAAAACAAGAAAGTAGGTATGTTATAAAAATTGCAGTATATGCAAGAGTTAGTGTAAAATTTAAGTAGGCAAAAAAGAATAAACTAGCACTATATTGTATAGAAGAGGATAAAGTGTTAATATTCACAGACAATAGCAGTAAGTAGCGAAGACTAAGTAATATATTTTATTTTGTAATGAAGACCCGACAGCCCATTGAGGCGGGGGAATACCCGTGAGCTTGGAGGGCGAAATGAAAAAATAAAATATATTACTTAGCCGTAGCGGATTTTATTATATATGCTGTGAACTGTAACGATAAAGTATGATAAAAACAAAAAATTATTTAAAAGATATTGACAAAATAAAAAAATGAGATATAATAATTACGAACAAAAATTCTACAAACTGAAATTTGGATTGGAGGATTTTTTATATAAATATTACAAAAATAAAGAAATAAGTAACAATCTCATTATAAAAATGGAGGTCTTATGAAAGAAAGAATAGATAATTTGCTGGTAAAAAAAGGATTTTTTGAAAGTAGGCAAAAAGCAAAATATGAAATAGAAAAATCTAATATATATGTAAATGGAACATTAGTAAATAAGTCAAGCAAAATGTATGAAGAAACAGTAGATATAAAAATTAAAAATCCTGTACTTGCTTTTGTGAGTAAAGGAGGATTAAAATTAGATAAAGCAGTAAAAGTATTTAATATAGATTTACAAAACAGGATTTGTATAGATATAGGAGCATCAACAGGAGGATTTACAGATTGCATGTTGCAAAATGGTGCAGATAAAGTATATTCCATAGATGTAGGGCATGGACAATTAGATAAAAAATTATTAAAAAATGGTAAAGTAATAAACATAGAAGGGAAAAACATTAGAGATATAGATATAAATGAATTTGAAAAGGTGGATTTTATATCAATAGATGTATCTTTTATATCTCTTACATTAGTATTAGATAAAGCATATGAATTATTAAAACAAAATGGAGAAATAGTAATATTAATAAAACCACAATTTGAAGCGGGAAAAGAATATGTAAATAAAAATGGTGTAGTAAAAGATAAGAAAGTGCATGCAAAAATAATTGAAAAAATACTATTATGTGCAAATAGTATAAAATTTAATATATTGCAAATGGACTTTTCGCCAATAAAGGGACCATCAGGAAATATAGAATATATTGTTTACATGAAAAAAGAAAAAGAGCAAAATAAATTAGATTTATTTAATTTAAGGAAACAAATACAAAATATTATAGAAAAAGCATTTAAAGAATTAAAATAGGGAGATAAATTATGATTTCAAATTTACATATTAAAAATATAGGGATAATAGATGATATAAGTATAGATTTAAATTCAGGTTTTAATGTTTTAACAGGAGAAACAGGAGCAGGAAAAACTTTAATAATAGATTCGCTAAATATTATTGCAGGAGGAAGATTCTCAAAAGAAATGATTCGTAAAGGTCAAGAGCACTCATTTGTTGAAGCTTGTATATATTTACCTGAAAATGAAAATTCTGTGGATGGAAATATTATTTTATCTAGAGAAATACACACAAATGGTAGAAATATGTGCAAAATAAATGGAAGATTAGTTACTGTTGGTGAATTAAGGCAATGTATGTTAGATATTATAGATATACATGGGCAACATGATAATCAAACAATATTAAATGCAAGTTCACATATAGAATATTTAGATAATTTTGCAGGGAAAGAATTGTTAGAATTAAAAAAAGAATATTTAGAATTTTATGAACAATATAATAAAATAAAATTTGAATTAAAAAATAATTATGGTGATGATAAAGAAAAAAAACGAAAATTAGATTTATTAAAATATGAAGAAAATGAGATAGAAACTGCAAAATTAAAAAAGAAAGAAGACGAAGAGTTAGAAAATCTAAGAAGTAAAATTATAAACTTTGAAAAGATTTCTCAGAATCTAGAAATAGCAGATAAACAAGTAAACGATAATGCGTTAGATGCAATAACATCAGCAATTAGAGCATTAGAAAAAATAGAAGATTTAGATGAAAAATATGCAGAAAAATTAGATAACTTAAAAAGTGTATACTATGATTTACAAGAATTATCAAGAGATATTAGTTCTTTAAATGAATCAACAGAATTTGATGAAGAAGAAAGAATACAGGTAGAAAATAGATTAGACCTAATATTTTCTTTGAAAAGAAAATATGGAAATACTATTGAAGAAATATTAAACTATAAAGAAGAAGTAACAAAACAGATATGTAAAATAGAAAATATGGAGGAATATATAAACAAATTAAAATTTGAACAAGAGCATTTAGAAAAAAGGATGTTAGATATTTGCATTAATATGAATAGAGTAAGACAAGTAAGTGCAGATAAATTATCTAAAAAAATAGATGAGCAATTAGAGGAATTAGAGATGAAAAATGCTAAAATTACAGTATTAGTAAAATTTAACCAAAATAATGAATTCAATGAAAATGGGTTAGATAAGGTAGAGTTCTTAATTAGAACTAATATAGGAGAAGAAGAAAAACCATTAATAAAAATTGCTTCAGGTGGAGAAATGTCTAGAATAATGCTTGCTATAAAAAATGTACTAGCAAATGTAGATAAAGTACCTGTTTTAGTATTTGATGAAATAGATACAGGAATAAGTGGAATAGCTGCAAATAAAGTAGCCCAAAAACTAAAACAAATATCTAAAAAACACCAAGTATTATGTGTAACGCATTTAGCTCCTATAGCTGCAAAAGGAGATTACAACTATTTTATAAGCAAAGATGTTATAAAAGAGCAAACCAAAACAAGTATTAAATTATTACAAGAAGAAGAAATAATAAAAGAAATAGCAAGAATTGCAAGTGGAAATCAATCTCAAATAGCATTAGAACATGCACGAGAACTTAGAAAAAATCAAGAGTAATTTAATCTATTAATAAAACTCAAAAATTATACTAAAAAATATACTAATGCTTTAAACTTAGTAAGTAACAGTTCATAAGCTAAATAACTAAAAAGGATTAACTTTAGTATAATACTAAAGTTAATCCTTTTTAGTTAATAATTCCATTACAATAGCATAAATCTCATTATAATTATTTTCCCATTTTTGAGATATTAGTTTAGCTTGTTCTCTTGAAGAAGCAGTAAGTTTTATACCAAAAATAGTCATATTATTTTCTACGAGGTTACATTTAACAGTAAAATTATCTTCATTTATAGGAGTAAAATCAGAAGTAGGATGAACTTCGTTTTGTACTTCATCAACTCTTACTTTTAAGGCAGTATCTATTTTTAATTTTAAAATACCAGGTAATAAATCATTAGTAAGTTCTAAAGTTTGTCTGCCTTTATCAGTTATTTTATACATTGTTTCTTCATCTTTAGTATAACCAATAATAAACTTATTTTCTAACAAATCTAATAAAAACTGTTGAAAATAAAAATAATTCATTTCTTGAACATATAGTACTAACTTTAAAAGATTATCACTAGTAATAGGTTTATTAAGATTATCTAATATATACAAAATTAATACTTTATTTTCTGCTAAACTATCATTATTAGATGTTAATTTCATAGAATACCTCCTTATTATAATACAATTTTATCAATTTCGTTCCATACATTATCACAATATATTTTTTTTTCAGAAGAAAAGGGAAATATTGTACTAAAAGAAATTCCAAGTTCTTTTTTCATATCTTCAACATAAGATGCCACTTTAGTTGGTGCAATTTTATCTGCTTTATTTGCAAGCACCATAAAAGGTAAATTAGATTTCATAACATAATGATACATTAATTTATCATTTTCACTAGGTTTATGCCTAATATCTATTAAAAATATAATTAAAGAAATAGATTCTCTTTTTACTAAATAATCTTGTGTAAATTTACCAACTTTTTGTTGTTCATCTTTAGACATTTTGCTATATCCATATCCAGGTAAATCTACAAAATAAAATGTATCATCAATATTATAAAAATTAATTTGTCTTGTTTTTCCTGGTTCGCTACTAGTACGAGCAAGACTTTTTCTATTAATCATAGTATTTACAAAAGAAGATTTACCAACATTAGATTTACCAACTAAAACAATTTCAGGTAAACCATTAGTAGGATATTGTTTAGGACTAACAGCAGATATTTCAAATTTTGGATTTTTTACCTTCATAATATTTCCTTTCAAAACTATTATTTTTTTACTATTTTTTGCATACCACCCATATAACTTTGCAATACTTTTGGAATACTTATACTACCATCTTCATTATAGTTATTTTCAAGTAAAGCAATTAACATACGTGGAGGGGCAACAACTGTATTATTTAAAGTATGTGCAAAGTAATTTCCTTTTTCACCCTTTATACGAATACCTAAACGTCTACTTTGAGCATCAGTTAAATTTGAACAACTTCCAACTTCAAAATATTTTTGTTGACGAGGACTCCATGCTTCAACATCAACACTTTTAGCTTTTAAATCTGCTAAATCTCCACTACAACATTCAAGAGTACGAACAGGAATATCTAAGCTTCTAAAAAGTTCTACTGTATAAGACCACATTTTGTCATACCATGAATAACTATCTTTAGGTTCACAAACAACAATCATTTCTTGCTTTTCGAATTGATGAATGCGGTAAATACCACGTTCTTCTATACCATGAGCACCTTTTTCTTTTCGAAAACAAGGAGAATAAGAAGTCATAGTATAAGGTAAATTTGATTTTTGTAAAATTTGGTCTTTAAATTTACCAATCATAGAATGTTCGCTAGTTCCTATTAAATACAAATCTTCACCTTCAATTTTGTACATCATAGCATCCATTTCTTCAAAACTCATAACACCTGTTACAACATCTGCTCTTATCATAAAAGGAGGAATACAATAAGTAAAACCTTTATCTATCATAAAATCTCTTGCATAAGAAGTAACAGCAGAGTGCAATCTTGCAATATCACCTAAAAGATAATAAAATCCATTACCTGAAACACGACGAGCAGAATCTAAATCTATACCAGAGAAACTTTCCATTATATCAGTATGGTAAGGTATTTCATAAGAAGGAACAACAGGTTCACCATATTTTTGAACTTCTACATTTTGAGAATCATCTTTACCAATAGGAACACTATCGTCTATAATATTAGGTATTTTCATCATGATTTGTTTAATTTTACAAGCATAATCATTTTCTAATTTTTCATTTTCGACTAATGCATCATTTATAATACTAACTTTTTGTTTTAATTCATTTGCTTCTTCTTTATTACCATTTCGCATAAGTTCACCAATTTGGTTACTAAAAGAATTACGATTAGAACGAAGTTCATCACCTTTTTGCTTAATTTGCCTATTTTTTTCATCTAATTCTAAAACGTCATCAACTAAAGAAAGTTTATGGTCTTGAAATTTTTTCTTAATATTTTCCTTAACAATATCAGGATTTTCTCTTACAAACTTAATATCTAACATAAATAAACCTCCTATTCCACAAGGGAAATTTTTATATTTAAAGTAGCATCCAAAAAACAAAAAACGTCCTTATGAAAACATAAGGACGAATAAAACAATTCGCGGTGCCACCTTAATTACTATAAAAAATAGTATCTTAACAATGCGATAACCAGCATTACTCGGTTTAGTATTACTAAAAGCAATAAAAGTAGATTCCTAAAAAGCTCTAACCCACTCACACCAACCGCAGGTTCTCTATAAATAGAGCAATATTTAGTATAGTCTTTTATTAATGCTTGTTATTAATATAATTATTTTAGCATGAAATTATGTAAAAAACAATGGTTACAATAATTTTTTTATTAAAACCTTAATTATTATTTTAAAATCCACCTTTTTATTAAGTGGATTTTAGTTTT